>JAGAPJ010000042.1 GCA_017623315.1 Clostridia bacterium
ACTTATGTTGATATTGATACCTTCCAATTTGAAGAAGGTACAACTGCAACGGCTTACACGCCGCATATTGAAGATTTGGCGGCGGTAAAGGTATATAAAAGCGGCAAGAATTTATTAGATATAAACAGTTATACGATTATAGGCAACCCGACATATAAAATTGAGGGTGATTCGCTAAAAGCTACTTGCACGTGGGGTGATTGTATTGGTTATACAATAACTAATTTAACGCCTTTTGCTATTTATAGATTTTCTTACAAGGCTAATAATGCTACGTCAGGATTAATTTATTATCTCGATGCAAAAGGGGCTTTGAACGTTCATTATAGCGCGTCAATTACACTACAAGCCGATGCGACGGGTTCTATTACTGTTTATTTTAGAAATTCGTTAGCGTCTAATCGCGAGTATGATATTTGCGATATACAATTAGAAATTGGGGATACTCAAACTAAATACGAGCCTTATGAAGAATTTGTTGAGGTTGGTGCCAAATTTGAAAGTACACCAAGCGTTGTTACCCTTATACCCGACACTTCAGGTGTTGTTTTAGATTGTCAGTATTGTCGGGATATTGATAAATATATTGACAATTTTCTTAATTCCAAATAATTATTTAACTCGAAGAAGCGTTGAACTGAAAATGTTCGATGCTTCTTTTCAAATACGTCAAACCATTGACCTTCGATAAATTCATAGTTGGCTTTATATGTTGACACTGGGTATAAAATATGATAATATAAATATAATTATGTTTATAGGAAAATTTGGGGTGTGGGGTTTGTATAATAAATTTTTTAAACGGTGCATAGATATTTTGCTTTCATTAATTGGCTTAACTTTTCTTTGGCCGTTGTTTCTAATAATTATTGTTGCAATTAAAATTGATGACCCGGGCCCTGCTTTTTTTAAACAAAAAAGAGTTGGCATTAATAAAAGTTATTTTAACCTTTACAAATTTCGAAGTATGAAGGTTAATACTCCTGACGTGCCAACGCATTTACTTGAAAATCCCGAACAGTACATAAGCAAGGTTGGGGCGTTTTTGCGTAAGACAAGCCTGGATGAGCTTCCGCAAATGTGGAATATTTTAAAGAGTGATATGAGTATTATCGGTCCGCGTCCCGCACTTTGGAATCAGGATGATTTAATTGCTGAACGCGATAAATACGGTGCTAATGACGTTCGTCCCGGTCTTACGGGTTGGGCGCAAATTAACGGTAGAGATGAGCTTGAAATTCCTGTTAAAGCCATGCTTGACGGTGAATATGTTGAAAAACTTAGTTTCCGTTTTGATGTTAAGTGTTTTTTAGGTACTATAAAATCTGTGCTTAAATCTGATGGTGTTGTTGAAGGCGGCACGGGAAGATCTAAAAAAGAAGAGGAAGCATATAAATGAAAATTCTTTACATAACAGCGGAGGGTTTTGATACCCCTAACCCGAATAATCAAATGGCAGAGGTTATGATAAATGATTTCCTTGATAATGGTTATTCGGTGCATTTAATACAAAGCCGCCGCAAAAAAATAAACAGTGATATACCTTGTTCACTAATTGGGCGTGAAAACTTCACCTGTGATACGGTTGAGCGTAAGGTAGTTGATAAAACCAACTTCATTAAGCGGTATTTAAACGATGTGCATTATGCCTTTTTATCAATGAAATGTTGGAAACGGGTCAAAGATGCGGACGTAATTTATTTGCAGTCTAACCCAACAATTATTTTTCCAATGTTACTTTTAAAGCTTTTTAAACGATTGCCGATTGTTTATTCAATTTATGACATTTTTCCGGGACACGCTTATGATATTGGCGTAATTACTAACAAATTAATTTATGAAGTTTTGCGAATTATACAAAAGCCGTGCTACAAAATGGCGACCGCAATTACAGTTTTATCTGATGATATGAAAACAAAGGTTGTTGAACAGGGAGCCATGGCCGAAAGTGTTTATGTTGTTCCCGCATGGTTTGACGTTAAAACTGCTAAGGAAATTCCCTATGAGGAAAACCGTTTTATGCAAAAATACGGTCTTAAAAATGATAGATTCTACGTTCAGTTTGCCGGCACTATAGGATATGTTTTTAATTACAATACGGTTATTGAACTTGCTAAAAGGCTTCGTGGAGAAAAGGATATTTCTATACAGATTGTTGGCGACGGTAATGTCAAACAAGAATTTGTTCGCGAAGCTGAAAGCTTAGGACTTGATAATATTGATTTTTATCCTTTGCAGCCTGTTGAATTAGTGCCGGATGTTTACAGCGCGTGTAATGTATGCATAATTCCGTTAAAGAAGGGTGTTATAGGTAATGGAACTCCTAGTAAAGCACCAATACTTATGGCTTGTAAACGTGTTATTGTAAATTCTGTTGAAATTGATTCAAATTATGCGCAAATGTTTTTAGAAAACAAAATGGGTGTTGCGGTCGATATTTTTGATTATGATAAGCTTGCAACTGAAATTATTCGGTTAAAAAACTCTCCGAAAGAAGTGGCTGAAATGGCTTTGCGTGCTTATGAATTTGGAAAAAATAACTATTCAAGCACTAAAAGTACGAAAAAGCTTATGGAAATATTTGAAAAATTGGGAAGAAATTAATGAAAATACTTATATTCGGTTTCACTAAAGTTAAATTTATGCCTTATGCTAATTTTTACCTTGAAAACATTGGCACCCCAAAAAACGATATTCATTTGCTTTATTGGAATAGAGATTTAAAGCAGGAGGACTTATCGGCTTATGAGGGTATAACTTTTCATGAGTTTGGGTGTTATCAAGAGGATGACGTTTCAAAGCTTTCAAAAATAAGCAGTTTTTTAAAATACCGTACTTTTGCTAAAAAGGTTATAAAACAAGGTGATTACGACCTTTTAATAGGGCTTCATTCCTTGCCTGCGGTTTTGATTTATGACGTAATTAAAAAGAAGTTTAAAAATAAATTTATTTTTGATTATCGTGATTCGACCTATGAAGGCTTTGCACCCTTTAAAAAGCTTGTGGGCGGACTTGTTAAGACTTCAAGTGCAACCTTTGTTAGCAGTAACGGCTTTAGGCGTTTTTTACCTGAAAGTGAAAAAGCAAAAATTTACACTTCACACAATTTACTTACTGATTCACTTTCACATAGGGACGAAAAAAGGCTTAATGGAACCAAAAGTGATAAAATAAGAATAGCGTTTTGGGGCTTTATTCGCCACGAAGAGGTTAACCGCGAAATTATTAATAAAATTGCAAAAGATGACAGGTTTGAATTACATTATTACGGCCGTGAGCAGCAGGTTGCACTTAATTTAAAGCAATATGCAAAGGAAATTGACGCAAAAAACGTTTTCTTTCACGGTGAATATAAACCCGAGGATAGATATGAATTTGTTCGTAATACCGATTTAATTCATAATCTTTATTATGATAGCAATATGATGTTAGCGATGGGTAATAAGTATTATGACGGTGCTGTATTCAGAATACCGCAGCTATGTATGACGGGTTCGTTTATGGGCGAATGCGCCGAAAAAGCAGGAATAGGGTTTCAATGCTCGCCTTATTCAGAGTCATTTATACGTGACGTATATAATTATTTTACAAATTTAGACGCTGAAATATTTGATAACAACTGCGATAATGAGTTGTCGCACATTTTGGAAGAATATAACTCGTCAAAAGAGGTTTTAAAGAATGTTTGAAAATGTAAAACAAAGCAAGAAGCCCAGTATATTACTTTATCTGCTTGTTTTTGCCGTCATTGTGGTGGATTCGGGCTTTTATGCAATTAATATTTTAAGCGGTACAACCCGTTTTGCTATTAGTTTAATAGTAGTGCTTACAACTTTTTTTATCAGTTATAAAAAGAAAATTGACATACGTCGGTTCTTGTGCTGTTGTTTTTTGGGCGTTTATTTTATTATACATATGATAGCGTCAAATAATATTGCACAAAATTTTACAGTTGTGTTTTTTCTATTTTTAGCTTATATTTTTTCTTTAAATATTGAGCAAAAGCAGTTTATAAAGTATTTTTCGGATATAATGCTTTTTTTGGCGGTTTTTTCTTTAGCCACACATATAATTTCTATTGCTTTTCCGGCAGCGGTTGAATTACTTCCAACTGTTGTGAGAGATGGCGGCAGTTCGGGATATCATAATGCGATTTTTTCTGTTATTAACAGTTCGTACTCAGTGAGACGTAATTTCGGTATATTTTGGGAGCCTGGTGCGTTTTCAATATATCTTAATTTAGCGTTATTATTTGAGCTTTTCTTTAATAAGCCCAACATTAAAAAAATAGTGATTTTTTCAATTGCTATAATTACAACGCTTTCAACCTTGGGTGTTGTAAGTATGGCTTTGCTATATATTGCATCACTTTTTAAAAGCTCAAGCAAAGCAAATAAAAAAACTAAAATTATCGTTACGCTTTTACTTGTATGCGGTATTATTTATTTCCTATTTTTTGATGCTTCCTTCATTGAGGAAGTATTTGGAAAACTGGAATCTATTGGTTCGAATACCAAATTTGAAACAACAGCAGTTAGATTAGATGCAATTAAATATCCGGGACGAGAATTTCTTTCTTCACCGATTTGGGGAATAGGGTTTGAAAAATTCCTTAAGGTTCAAACGGATTACTGCCGAGATATGGCGACTTTTACTTTTATTAACTGGTTATGTATATACGGTGTTATAGGCGGTATTATACCAATTTTAGGAACAATTAGATTTTTTGTTAAATTTGGGGACAACATCATTACCAAAATAATACTATTTGGTCTTTCGTTGTTTATTTTTTCGACCGAAAATTTTGTTCAAATAATGTTTATTTATATTTTGGTTTTCTATGGCTTGCAAAGGAAAGAATATGAAGAATCATCTATTTATAGTAACTGAAAGTAAATCCGCTAACGGCATTTGCTGTAAGGCGGTAATGCAAGCACTTATTTCAAACGGTGATAAGTGCTACTGTATAATCAATAATGAATATGACAATTTCCCAAAAGCTGATGGTGTGGAATATACAACTGTTAAGCCAAGGTTGGTTTACAGGTTGTTTTCCAAGGCGGAAAAGCTGGGCGGAATAAATAAAAAAATTACAATTTTGGTTGCACAAATACTTAATAAGCTAACGCTTTTTTTAAGTATTCCTACCTGGCCGCTTATTTCTTATGGGTATTCATTGCGAATTTATAGGGCGGCTCACAGAATTTGCAAAGAACAAAAAATTGATTTTATAATACCTGTCTATACACAAATAGACACACTAATTGCCGCAAATAAAATAAAGAAAAAATTTCCCGAAGTTAAAATGGTTCCCTATTTTTTGGATTCTTTTTCAGGAGGGTATGGCCCAAAGATTTTTTCAAAGGAATGGACCGTTAAGCGAGGTATTAAGTGGGAGGACAAGCTTTTACCCCAAGCGGAAAAAATTGTAATAATGAAATCAAGCGAAGAACACTATAAAAAGTTTGCTGTAAACAAATCTTATTTTAATAAAATGGTGTTTTTAGACTTGCCGCTTTATGCCAAAATGAAAACTAACGGCACTAAATGTGATTTGCTGCCAAAGGATAAAATAAATCTTTTGTATATAGGCACTATTCCTATGCATATAAGAAACCCTGAATATTTTTTGAGGGTGTTTAATTCGGTTAAAAATGATAACATACAGCTAAACATAGTGGGCAATTGTACCGACATGGCATTTTTGATAGAATGGCAAAACAAGGACTCACGAATTAAGGTTATGCCGTTTGTAGACCATTCAACAGCCATTTCGTTAATGCAAAATGCGGATTTTTTGGTTAATTTTGGAAACAACAATTCACATATGACCCCATGCAAAATTTTTGAATATATGTCTATTGGCAAACCGATTATTTCAACATCGCCCATAAAAAATGAGCCAAGCTCAATTTATTTGGAAAAATATCCGCGAAGTTTGATTATTAGGGACTATGAGGGGGATATTTCTCATGATGCGGTTAAACTTTCTGAATTTATTGATAAAGGCTTTGAATGTGATGAAAATATGTATTCTGAACTTGAACAAATATATTATCTTAATACCCCGAATGCCTTTGCAGAGGTGTTGAATAATTAGTTTAAAGGAGTTAATGCAGTGAACATACTAATGATAAATTCCTGCAATTTCGGAAGTACAGGTAACATAATGCTTCAAGTTGCCGAAAAGGCAAGGGAAAAGGGTTATATTGTGTATACCGCTTGTCCTGATTGCCGCGATAACCGCAAAAAAAGTGTAGAAAATCAAATTTTAATTGGTAACCGTTTTACACGCAATTTGCATTTGCTTTTGGCAAAGGTTACAGGGCTTAACGGTTGTTTTTCATATTTTTCAACCCTTAATTTTTTGCGAAGGGTTAAGAAAATTTCGCCTGACATTATACATCTTCATAACCTACATAATGGGTATATAAATTTACCGTTATTGTTTAAATTTATAAAAAAGCATAACATTCGCACTGTGTGGACGCTTCACGACTGCTGGGCGTTTACTGGTCATTGCCCGCATTTTACTAATGCCAAGTGTGACAAGTGGAAAAGCGGGTGTTATGGTTGCCCAATTTATAAGGAATACCCCGCAAGCCTTTTTGATAATTCGAAATATATGTACAGCCTTAAAAAGAAGTGGTTTACAGGTGTTAGTGATTTAACAATTGTTACCCCTTCACAATGGCTTGGCGATTTGGTAAAGCAGTCGTTTTTGGGAGAATATCCTGTAAAGGTTATAAACAACGGTATTGATTTATCGGTATTTAGGCCCACCGACAGTGATTTTAGAAAGAAGTATAATTGCGAGGATAAATTTTTAGTTTTGGGTGTGGCGTCTCCTTGGAGTGAACGCAAAGGAATAGATGTTTTCATTGAACTTTCAAAGCAGCTTGACAGTAAATATCAAATTGTTTTGGTGGGAACGGATGATAATATCGATAAACAACTGCCCCAAAATATAATTTCAATACACCGCACACACAACCAAGCCGAGCTTGCCGAAATTTATTCGGCGTGCGATTTGTTCGTTAATCCTACAAGGGAAGAAAATTACCCAACCGTTAATATGGAGTCAATTGCCTGCGGCACCCCTGTATTAACCTTTAATACGGGCGGTAGCGGCGAAATACCTGACAACACCTGTGGTATTGTTGTAAGTGAAAATACAGTAGAGGCTGTTTTAGAAAAAATTACTGAAATTTTTGATAGTCGCCCATTTATTAAGGCTGACTGCCTTAAACGTGCGCAAAGCTTTGCAGCAGAAGAAAAATATGCTGAATATATAAAATTGTATAGGAAGAACTTATGTTGAAAAGATTTATTTTATCTACCCCTTTAGTAAGGGAATTTGTAATGTTTTTTTGGAAAATTTATAAGGATTTAATATTATATTCGAAGACTAAAAAGAATTTGAAAAGTGTAATAAACGTATCAAATAAGATTTTTTACTTAGGAGTCCCTGCACATACAAATTTGGGTGATTTGGCACAGGGTGTATGTATTCGCAGGTGGCTTAAAAAACATTATCCACAAAAAATAGTTGTTGAAATTGAAACTAATGCGTTGGTTAATACGCATTTTTCGTCATTAAAGCTTCTGAAAAAGTCATTTTTGCCATCTGATATTATAGTTTTTCAAAGTGGATACACAACAACCGATTTGGGCGGTTATGCCGATGAAATGCATCGTGCTGTTATGGAACTTTTACCCAATGCTAAAATGCTTATGCTACCGCAAACTATATTTTTTGAGAACCCTCAAAATCGCAAGAGAACAGCTGAATGTTATAATAAAATGAAGAATATGTTGTTTTTGGCTAGGGATAATATTTCATACGAAATGGCAAGGGAAATGTTTCCTGATATTTTAGTTATGCCTTATCCGGATATTGTTACCACACTTATAGGTCAAAAAAAATATGAGAATGACCGTGATGGAATTATGTTTTGTTGCCGTAATGATGGTGAAAAGTTTTATTCTGATGCCGAAATAGATGCTTTAATGGCAAAGTGTAGAAGTTTTTGCTCGGTAAGCAAAACTGACACTACTAAGATAGGCAAAACGGCCGATATTGTTAAAAACGCCAAATCTTATATTGAAAATGAAATTGAAGAATATTCAAAGTATAAATTGATAATTACAGACCGTTATCATGGCACAATTTTATCTTTAGTTGCTGGTACACCCGTTATTATTATTAAAACAACTGACCATAAGGTTACAACCGGTGCGGATTGGTTTAAGGGTGTATATGACAGTCACGTTTATTTGGCAAACGATTTAAATGATGCGTATGAAAAAGCGGCTCAAGTTTTAAATCAAAACATTGATTATAGCTTGGAACCGTTTTTTGAACGTGAATATTATGATAAATTACCCTCAATTTTTGAAAGGATGAATTAAAAGTATGTACTCCAACTATAGAAGTGTACAAATCCTTATAAGTTTATTAAAGGAATATCAAATTCAAGATATAATTTTATCACCTGGTGGCAGTGATATTCCGTTAATACACTCAATTGAAACAGATAGCTATTTCAATTGCTATTCAGTTGTTGATGAGAGAAGTGCTGCATATTATGCGATGGGTATGGCGCAGGTAAAAAATCGTGCGGTTGCGTGTGTTTGTACATCGGGTTCTGCCGTTTGCAATTATCTTCCAGGTATAACAGAGGCCTTTTATCAAAATGTTCCGGTTCTTGCAATTACTGCCGATAAAAATCCTTATTATCAGGGGCAACTTGAAATACAAAAAATAGATCAAACCAATGTGTTTAATGGTGTTATAAAAAAATCCGTGGATTTGCCGATCGGAAATTCTGAGGATGACGAATGGCTGTGTAATCGTTTAGTTAATGAAGCTATGTTGGCTCTGACACATCATGGCAAGGGACCGGCACATATCAACATTCCAATTGTGGGCGACTATAACAATTATGACTGCGAAAAGCTTCCGGTAGAACGCAAAATATCAATCAATTCACTCGCGGATGGAAATACAATGTGGAAGACTATGGCTGAAAGGCTGATTATGGCTAAACGTGTTTTGGTTGTGGTCGGACAAAATGTAGTTTTTACCCGTCAAGATATTGCTAATATGAATTTGTTTTTTGAAAAAATTAATTGTGTTTATGGAATTGAACACTTATCTAATTTGGTTTGTAACGGCACGGTCAACACCTATTTAATTACGGAAATGGTAGGCACTAATGCCATGAAACGTTTAATGCCTAATATTGTGATATCTCTAGGTAATAATCTTTCCGCATATAATTTAAAACCAGTTTTACGATCAAATTATAAAAACCTCGAAAATTGGTTGGTTAGCGAAGGCGGACAGGTTAGAGATGCATATAAATGTTTAAACGAAATATTTGAATGTTCGGCATCAACTTTTTTTGAAAAAATTGTTGAAAATCTTTCTGAGGCGCAAGAAACAACACATGAATATTTGGCACTGTGGAAAAATGAACTTTCAAAAATTAAGGATAAGGAATATGAGTTTTCTAATTTTTATGTTGCGCAAAAGTTGGCAAAAGTTATTCCCGAAAATTCTGTTTTGCATACGGCCATACTTAATAGCACAAGAATAATGCAGTTTTTTGATTTATCAAAAGGTGTGCAAACATATTCCAATGTTGGAACGTTGGGTATAGATGGTTGTTTTTCAACCTTTGCGGGTTCGGCAGCTGCAACTGATGAATTGGCATTTCTGCTCATAGGCGATTTGAGCTTTTTCTATGATATGAATGCCGCCGGCCTTCGCAGTATATCCTCTAATGTAAGAATTGTGCTTTTGAATAACGGCGGTGGTTCGGAATTTCATTTCTTTATGGGAAGAGAAAAAATACCGACAATTGATTCTTATATATGCGCTGAGCACGGCAAAACTGCTGAAGGCTGGATAAGGTCGCTAGGTTATGATTATTATTCGGCAACCAATAAGGTTGAGCTTGATGCAATAATAGAAAAATTTGGCCAAAAATCAGACAAGCCCATGTTTTTAGAGGTTTTCACCGAAATGGAACATGATGCCGATTTAACTCGCGAGTATTATAAAGAAAATAAAGAAGTTACAACTCAAAGTGGTATAAAAAAAGCAATAAAATCAATTGTTCCTGACAAACAAATTAAAAAGGCCAAACGCATTATTGATATTATTAAATCATAGTGATAAGGTGATTTCGAGTGATTCGTTTAATAAAAAAAATAATTAGGAAATATTTTACCGTACAAAAAATTACACCGATAAAGACACCTGTTTACGAGGGGAGCTTACTTTCAGATAAGACGGCGCTTATAGTAGGCGGTAGCGGGGGAATAGGCTCTGCTATGGCGGAAAGGTTTGTTGCTAATGGCTGCAAAGTTGTAATTACAGGCACAAACGAAGAAAAGCTTAGAACTTTATGTGAAAAAATCGGTCCAAAATGCAAATATATTATTATTGATTTAAAATCGCCTGAAACATTTGACGAAAAGCTTAAAGAGGCGATTGAATGTTATGACAAGATTGACATTTTAGTGAATAGTGCTGGTGTACATTGTAAAGATATTTTTGGGAATGTTTCTATTTCGGAATGGGATAATGTTATGAATATTAATCTCAAAGGTGTTTATTTCATGACACAAACCGTTGCAAATTATATGGTAGATAATGGGATAAAAGGACATATTTTAAATGTTAGTTCTGCTTCGTGTGCAAAACCGGGGTGGACGCCTTATGAAATTTCAAAAAGTGCACTCAAATCAATGACTTGTGGTTTCGCACACAAATTAATCCCATACGGAATAGTTGTGAATAGCATTGCACCCGGTCCTGTAGCTACAGAAATGTTGGGCCGTGGCGCTGGTGACAATTTAAAATGGGAAGGTAATCCAACAGGGCGAATGGCTACTGCCGAAGAAATTGCAAATCTTGCTGTTACTATGGTAAGCGATTTGGGCGATTTGATCGTTGGCGATACTTATTTTATCTCTGGCGGTTCGGGCACTATATGTTTAGATAAATAGAAAAAAGGGAAGGTTTTAATGGGAGCATCTCGCAGCAAAAATGTATTTTTAAATGTTGCTTTTGGATACATTGCGCAATTGGGAATATTACTATTGTCCTTTATTGGCAGAAGAATCTTTGTTGAATTTTTGTCAGCGGATTATCTCGGCATCAATGGACTTTATAGCAATATTCTTTCGGTTTTGGCATTGGCTGAATTGGGACTCGGCAATGTGACTCAGTTTTTTCTTTATAAGCCGGTGGCCGAAAATGACTATGCAAAAGTGACATCATTATTTAAATATTTTCAAAAATTGTATGTTGGAATTGCCGGCGCTGTTTTGGTTATAGGCATTGCGGTAATACCATTTTTGAAACATATTGTAAACAGTGATTTAAAACAAAACGAATTAATAATATATTACATTTTGTTTTTGCTCAATTCTGTAATAACCTATTTTTCTGCACCGCATATTGCGTTATTGGCCGCGAATCAGGATAATAGATTACATAAAATAATAACGCTGGTTACAAATTTTGTTTTGCAGTTTGCTCATATTGTGGTTTTGTGTGTTTGGCATAATTATGTTTTGTATGTTTGCGCCATATTATTGGGTACAGTTTGTAATGTTATTTTATTAAATATAATTTGTTTGAAAAGATATCCATATATTCGCAGTAAGGGTGAATCCGTCAACATTGATAAACGTGGAATATTGGCAAATGTAAAATCAACCTTTTTTTATAAGGTTGGTGCAGTTATTGTTAACAATACCACTAATATTTTGATATCGGTTTTAATTAGTACAGCAATGGTTGGTATTTATTCAAATTATTTTATGGTAGTAAGTGGTGTACAGGGTTTTATTACGATAATTACCACTTCTCTTATTAGTGGAATAGGAAATTTGAGCGCACAAGGTAATAGAGAACGGATGTATTCGGTTTTTAATACATTACTTTTGTTTTATAATTATATTGCGACAGTTGGTGGTATCGGGTTTTTCTTGGTTTTTAACGATTTTATTTCGTTTTGGCTTGGTGAGGGCTATACTTTTGAAAGCAATGCTGTTTTTGCCATAGCTTTCGCCTTCTATTTAACCAATGCAATTAGTCCTATTTGGATGTATCGAGAGGCAAATGGGCTTTTTAACAAGGTTAAATATTTGATGCTTACGGTAGCGGTTTGTAACATTGTGTTTGCTGTTGTGTTGGAAAAATTCTTCGGAATATTCGGCGTTTTATTGGCACCAAGCCTTGCCAGATTGGTTACACAGGTTTGGTATGAACCACAAATTTTGTTTAAATCAGTATTCGGTATATCACAAAAGAAATATTGGCGCTCGGCAATAAGATACTTTGTTTTAACGGTTATATCTTTTCTTTTGTGTTATTTTGCAACAATGTATTTATCAACAGGAATAGACTTTATGGTTCTTAAAGCGATAATCATAGTGTTGATATGCACTTTTGTTTATGCATTTTTGAATATTGGAACACCTCAGTTTAAGGAAATTAAAAACTTATTGTCTTTAATAAATAAAAGGCGAAAAGCTTAAGGAGAATAATTATGTCACTTTTCAAAAACAAAACTTTATTAATCACAGGTGGTACAGGCAGCTTTGGTAATGCCGTACTTAATCGCTTTTTAGCAACCGATATCGGCGAAATTCGTGTTTTTTCAAGAGATGAAAAAAAGCAGGATGATATGCGTCACGAATTTCAGGCAAAAATGCCTGAGGTGGCTGAAAAAATTAAATTTTATATTGGCGACGTAAGGGATTTACAGTCGGTTAAAAATGCAATGCACGGGGTGGATTATATCTTCCACGCTGCTGCTTTAAAGCAGGTGCCTTCTTGCGAATTTTTCCCTGTTGAAGCAGTTAAAACTAATGTGTTAGGTACGGAAAACGTGCTAACCGCCGCAATTGAAGCAGGGGTTAAAAACATTGTTTGCCTTTCTACCGACAAGGCGGCTTACCCCGTTAATGCAATGGGTACCTCTAAAGCTATGATGGAAAAGGTTATTGTTGCAAAATCACGCACAATATCCCCCGACAAAGCAAAAATTTGCTGTACCCGTTACGGCAACGTTATGTGCAGTCGTGGCAGTGTAATTCCTCTATGGATTGAA
Source organism: Clostridia bacterium (assembly GCA_017623315.1). Taxonomy (GTDB): domain Bacteria; phylum Bacillota; class Clostridia; order Oscillospirales; family Acutalibacteraceae; genus UBA737. The sequence goes on from JAGAPJ010000042.1 coordinate 13,134, forward strand.
CAAATTAAAGCGGGTAACCCCATCACCATTACCGAGCCTTCAATGACACGCTTTATTATGTCGCTTGATGAAGCGGTAGACCTTGTGCTCTTCGCTTTTGAAAACGGTGTAAGCGGTGACATTTTAGTGCAAAAAGCACCCGCCTGCACAATTGAAACCTTGGCAAAGGCTGTAACAGGTTTATTTAACCCCGATACTGAAATTAAGGTTATCGGTATTCGCCATGGTGAAAAAATGTACGAAACTCTTCTTACTAACGAAGAATGTGCAAACGCCATTGACCTTGGTGACTTTTATCGTGTACCTGCCGATACACGCGGTCTTAATTATGATAAATATTTTAAAGACGGCGATAAGGATAGAAACCCCCTTACCGAATTTAATTCAAACAATACCGAGCTTTTAAATGTTGAAGAAGTTAAAGAAAAATTATTATCACTTCAATATATCCGTGATGAATTAGCCGCTTGGGAGAACAAATAAAATGAAAATTTTAATTACGGGTGCAAACGGTTTTGTGGGTAAAAATCTTACCGAAGCGTTAAAAAATATTCGCGACGGTAAGGACAAAACCCGCAATTTAACAATTAGTGAAATTTATTGTTATGATATTGATACCGATGTGTCGGTGTTAGAAACTGCTTGCCAAAATGCCGATTTTGTATTAAATATGGCAGGGGTTAACCGTCCTAAAAACAATGATGAATTTTTAGCGGGTAATTTCGGCTTCGCCGACACCTTACTTAATACGCTTAAAAAGTATAATAATACCTGCCCTGTAATGCTGGCTTCGTCAGTTCAAGCAACCCTTATTGGCCGTTACGACAGTGATTACGGTCGCAGTAAAAAGGCAGGGGAGGATTTGTTCTTCAGCTATGCCGAAAATACAGGCGCAAAGGTGCTTGTATACCGTTTCCCAAACCTTTTTGGCAAGTGGTGTAGACCCAACTATAATAGCGCTGTGGCGACGTTTTGCAATAATATAGCAAACGATTTGGAAATCACCGTTAACGACCCGTCGGTGCAGTTGGAACTATTGTATATTGACGACCTTATTACCGAAATGCTTGATGCATTAGAGGGTAAAGAGCATCACTGCGAATTTGACGGCATAAACACTGTTTTGACTGAAAATGGCAAATTCTGTGCAGCGCCCATAAGTCACAAGGTTACATTGGGTGAAATTGTGGATTTACTTTACACCTTTAAAAAGCAACCCGAAAGTCTTATAATGCCGGAAATCCCGAATAACAGCTTTGCTAAAAAGCTTTATTCGACTTATCTTTCGTATTTGCCAAAAGAAAATGCAAGCTTTCCTCTTAAAATGAACGTTGATGCGAGGGGAAGCTTTACAGAGCTTATAAAAAGTGAAAAATGCGGACAGGTTTCAGTTAATATTTCAAAACCCGGTATCACGAAGGGTCAGCATTGGCACAACACTAAGTGGGAATTTTTTATTGTTGTTTCGGGTAGGGGGCTTATTCAGCAACGCAAAATCGGCACAGATGAGGTGTTGGAATTTTTTGTGAGCGGTGACAAGATTGAAGCAGTGCATATGCTGCCGGGTTATACCCACAACATTATTAATTTAAGTGAAAATGAAGATTTGGTAACTGTTATGTGGGCAAATGAAAGCTTTGACCCGAAAAAACCGGATACATTTTTTGAGGAAGTATAGTGATATGAGTTTAAACGCTTTGAAAAAGGAAGATGCTGTTCTTTTAAATGCGTTATCGGTAAGTCTTTTTGGCAATAAATGTAAGTTTGATGCCGAAACCGACTGGCAAGCCGTATTTAATGAAAGCCGTATGCAAGCAGTTTGTGCGCTTGCTTTCGACGGACTTCGTGATTTTAAGGAACTACCTAAGGATATTGCAATTTTGTGGATTAAGTATGCAAGCTTGCAAATAAGCGGAAGTATTATGGTTACTCGCAACCACGGCCGACTGGACACCTTTTTAAATGAAAATAATATTCCGTATTGCATTTTAAAGGGTGCGGCCACGGCTTATTATTATCCTGACCCGTCTTTACGCGCAATGGGTGACGTTGACTTTTTAGTGCCACCTGAATTGTTTGATGAGGCAACGGCCAAACTTTTGGCTGACGGATATGAAACCAGCGAGGATAACCATCCTTGCCATAAGGTGTTTAAAAAGGATAAAGTTCATTTAGAAATGCACTTTGAACCGGCAGGTATGCCCGACGGCGAAAATCGCAAGCTTGTTGAAAAATACTTTGCCGATATTTTTGAAAAAAGCACAATAGGTGTGGTTGACGGTATAAAGTTTAATAACCCAAGCGAGCTTCACCATGCATTAATATTGTTGCTTCACACTTATCATCATCTTTTGTCCGAGGGTGTTGGTCTTCGTCATTTTTGCGACTGGGCAGTATTTGTTAATAATTTTACAAATGAAGAATTTGAAGAAATCTTCAAAGCACCTTTACAGGAAATTGGACTTTGGCGTTTTGCTCAAATATTAAGCCTTACCGCCAACGAATATATTGGTCTTCCCTATAAAGAATGGATGGGAAGCACCGAAAAAGAGGTTACAAACGGTCTAATTTGTGACATTCTAAACGGTGGAAACTTTGGTCGTAAGGATATTGAACGCCGTCAGCAAGGTGATATGATTTCAAACCGTGGCAAAGACGGTGTTTCAAAATCGGGCTTTTGGCAACTGGTTAAAAATAAAAACAAATCGGCTGCACAAAATTTTGGTTTGTTTAAAAAGGTGAAGATTTTATATCCCTTTGGGTTTGTTTTTATGGGTATAAGATATGCTTTTATGGTGGTATTTGGTAAAAGAAAAGCAGTTAATATTAAAAACGCAACCGAAAAAGCCCAAAACCGAAGAAAACTTTATGAGCAGTTTAAACTGTTTGAAAAAGGAGAATAAAAATGGCTAAATTAAAGCTTATGACAATTGTTGGCACCCGCCCCGAAATTATAAGACTTGCCGCAGTTATTAAAAAAAGTGATAAATATTTCGACCAAATTCTTGTGCATACGGGTCAAAATTATGACTATACCTTAAATCAGGTGTTTTTTGAAGATTTGGGTCTTCGTGCGCCCGATTTTTACCTTAACGCCGTTGGTAAGGATTTAGGCGAAACTATTGGCAACATTATTGCTAAATCCTATGAGCTTATGGTAAATGAAAAGCCCGACGCTTTGCTTATTTTGGGTGACACTAATTCCTGTCTTTCGGCAATTGCGGCAAAACGTTTGCATATCCCCATTTTCCATATGGAAGCGGGTAACAGATGTAAGGACGAATGCCTGCCTGAAGAAACCAACAGAAGAATTGTTGATATTATAAGCGACGTTAATTTGGCTTATAGCGAACACGCGCGAAAATATTTGCACGAATGTGGTCTTCCCAAGGAACGAGTATACGTAACAGGCTCGCCCATGGCGGAGGTGCTTCGTGAAAATTTAGAAAGCATTAAGGCTTCAACCATTCACGAAAAGTTGGGACTTCAGAAAGGTAAATATATGCTTTTATCGGCCCATCGTGAAGAAAATATCGACACCGAAAAGAACTTCGTTTCACTTTTTAGCGCTATTAATAAGTTGGCCGAAAAGTATGATATGCCGATTTTATATTCTTGTCATCCACGTTCACGCAAGCGCTTAGAACAAACAGGCTTTAAGCTTGACAGTCGTGTAATTATGCACGAGCCTTTGGGCTTCCACGATTATAATTGCTTGCAAATGAATGCTTTTGCGGTTGTGTCGGACAGCGGCACCTTGCCTGAAGAAAGCAGTTTCTTCACAAGTATTGGCTCACCAATTGCGGCTGTTTGTATTCGCACCTCTACCGAACGTCCCGAAGCGCTTGATAAGGCTTGCTTTGTGCTTGCAGGTATTGATGAAAACAGTCTTTTGCAGGCAGTTGAGTTGGCGGTAGAAATGAACAAAAATGGGGACAATGGTATTCCCGTGCCCGACTATGTTGAAGAAAACGTTTCAACCAAGGTTGTAAAGCTTATTCAAAGCTATACAGGCGTTGTTAATAAAATGGTTTGGCGCAAATTTTAAAAATTAAAGAGGCGGTATAAAACCGCCTCTTATTTTATTTCCTCAATTTTACAGCCTTGGTAGTAATGGCATAAAATTTCACTAAAATCGGCACCCTGCTGTGCCATATAATTTGCGCCGTTTTGACTCATTCCAACCCCGTGTCCATAACCGTATACCGTAAACTGAAAAGCGTCATTTTCATATTTTACCTCAAAGCAAGCCGACTGCAAATCAAGCTTTTTTCTAATTTCACTACCCTTAATTTCATTACCGCAAACCGTAAGTGCTTTTACTGTGCCTGCGTCGGTTTTTACTATATTTTTAAAATAATCAGCAATGTTGTCCGAAAGGGTTAGCTCTGAAAAAACGCTTTTGAATTCGGCAAGTGTTACCGTTTTATTGGAAATATAATTTGGCGAAAGCTTGTCGCCAATGCTTGAAACCGATGTTAAATACGGCCGACTACCGCCCCAAACGTTTTGGCAGTCCTCGGTTTTGCCAAAGGATATTGCATGGTAAACCGAAAGGGCAATTTCACCGTTATATGTAAGGGCAAGGTTTTTGGTATCATTTACTGCTGTTTTAATTTTTTCAATATATTCGTCGGCGTTTTCGCCCCATTTCTCACGGGCGGCAGCTTCGGTTATAAAGGCTTGGTCTTGTGTAAAGTCGTTGGTTATGTCATAGCCCTTATCACTGTTTGTAACACGTCGATGAAGTGCAAAGGTGTGGGCGGCAACAGCCTGCGCCTTTAAGGCTTCAATTTCGTAAAGGGCGGGCATTTCGGCGGCAACCACACCGAAAATGTAATCATCATATAAAATTTCGCTTATTTCATTAGTTTCGGTATTTAAAATTTTAAAGCTTTTTGCGGGGGTTACGGCTTCAATCTTTACGGTTTCTTCCGTGGGTATAGACGGTTGTCCCAACACCGTTAAGGGCAAAATCAATAAAAAGGTTATAATTACCACCGAAAAACCAAAAACTTTCTTCATTTTAAATCCATCCTTTTAAATAAAGTTGACATTTTTGTAAACGCATATTATTATTAAATATAACTTATATATTAATTATTACATTTAATTATATGCGTTTACGCTTATTATAATTACTTTGGGAGCATTTTTAAATTATGAAACAAAATAGAAGCACACCAATGATAGCAATTTTAGTTGTTACTGCCTTTTTAATAAGGTTGATACAAATTTTTTGTGCTATTGACTTTAAAACAGGCTTTTATAAGACCGAATTTAACGCTTTGGGTATAGGTTTAACTATTCTTGCAGTTGTTTTTTGCAGCGGTGCGGCGCTTTTGGCGCGCAACACCACAGATATTGAAGAAAGCGGCTGGATTATAAGCAGGTCAACGGCTATTTTTTCGGGTGTGTTGTCTATATCACTATTTTACGAACTTTTTGCCGAAAGGTTTGTAGTTCAGGGTGCTGTGTGGCAAGTAATTTTAATGAAGCTTATCGGCTTTGCGGCGGCGGGCTATTTTACGGTCTTTGCTTTGTCACGTACACTAAATTTTAAAATGCCTGAAATTTTGCACACAATTCCCGCATTTTATATGATAATCAGAATTATTTGTTCCTTTATAAATATTTCATCCCTTTCCTTAATTGCTGAAAACGTTTTTCTTTTGGCATCATATTGCTGTGCACTTTTGTTTTTTGTAAGCTATGCGGCATATTACTGTGCAGATTTGCAGGAAATCCGTTCTCTTTACACAAGGTCGGTTTTAGCTTTTGCCTTTTGCTTTACAACCTCACTTTCAAATATAATTGCAAACATAGTGGGTGGTTATACACATATTTCGCTTTATTCACAGGTTGTTTTAATGGCTTTGTCATTGTTTGTTTTCGGCTTTATTTATGAAAAATTTTTCAAGGCAGAAGAATAATTAAAGAAAGAGTATATTCCGTGTTGGATATACTCTTTCTTTAAAGTAGAATATAGAGAAGTGCGAAAAGCAGGCGTTTGTCGGCTTTTTCGTTTAAAAGCAAAAGTAATAAGCCTAACACAAGGGTTAAATCTCCGTCGGCTTTAAGGCGGTTTAAAATGGGAATATCAAGTCCCAAAGGCAAATTGTTTTGCGGTTTTGGTGGCGTTGGTGGTTGTGGCGGTGCGTTTTGCTGCATTTTTAAAATTTCATCAATAGCCCGCTGTTTTTGGTTGTTAAAGGCTTCATTCATAAAAGCTTACCTAAAATACCGCTTTCTTTAATAAGCGGTAATAAATCTAGCAGCCGTAAAATTTTAATAGCCGTGTCCACTTTTTCACGCTTTGCTTCACTTAAATGTGGCTTTAATGCCGTAAGCAATGCGGCGCGCGGGTCATCGTTGTGGCTTTGAAGACGGGAAACCAGACCCATTATTTGCGAAATTTCACCAATGTCAGCAAGTCCGCTAAAATCGGGCTTTTGCGGTTCGGGCTGTGGTTTTTCGTTTAAAATGCTTTCGGCCATTTCACGCACACGGTTCATACTTTCGGGGTCTGAGAGTATTTCCGAAAGCTTTGAGCTTAAATCATCCATTCTTACCACCGAAAAGCTTTAAAAGCGCCTGTGCCTGTGGGCTTTTTAAAATATCGCTCATTGCCTGCTTGTCGGACATAATATTTAACAGCTTTTGCTTGTCTTCGTTTGAAAGACTGTTTACAAGGCTGTCGGTGTTGCCTGTTTTAACAGCGTTTTCTACCGCTTTTTTATCAATTTTTCCGTTATTTTTTAAAAGGTTATTAAAATCTTTGTTTTGATTCAAAAAATCATCTCCCATAATATATTTATGTTAAATTTTATTTTTTAGAATAGGGGTGTAGTCTTGCGTATTTTAGTTATTTCGGATTCACACAAACGCGGTGATATAATTGAAAAAATTTTATATGCACAGCCGACCGCCAGTCACGTCTTTTTCCTTGGCGACATTGCAAGTGATATTGAGGATTACACCTACATTTTCCCTGAAAAGCAGTTCCATATTTTGTCAGGAAATTGCGATTATTTTTCTAATTTACCCTCAAGCAGTATGGAAAATGTTGGCGGTAAAAGAATTTTTTACACCCACGGGCACACCTTGGGGGTGAAATCATCGACCGAGCATTTATTAAAAACTGCAAAGGCTAATGGGTGCGATATTGCACTTTTCGGTCATACACACATACCTTTAACATTATATGAAGACGAGGTATGGCTTGTGAATCCAGGCTCTTGCGGTCATCCGCGCGGCACCAAAGCCACCTACGCGGTAATTGATATTGAAAATAACGGCGTTATGCCGATAATTATTGAGGTTTAATATGAAGGTTTTATTACACACCTGTTGCGCCCCTTGTTCACTTTCCTGTATTGGTCCTTTGCAAAGCGAGGGCTTTAATATTGATTTGTTTTGGTTTAACCCAAACATTCACCCCTTTACCGAATATAAGTCCCGCCGCGACTGTCTTTTAAGCTATGCCGAGGAAATTGGACTTACGGTAAGGGTTAAAGAAAATTACGGTCTTCGTGAATTTGTAAAAGCGGTTGCTGACGATATTGATAATCGCTGCAAATACTGTTATTATATCCGTATGTATGAAACCGCAAAATTTGCGAGTGATAACGGATACGATGCCTTTACCACCACATTGCTTTGCAGTCTTTACCAAGACCATGACGATATAAAAGCCACGGGGGAAAAGCTCTCGGAAGAATTTGGGATCAAGTTTTTATACCGCGATTTTCGCCCGAATTTCAGGGAATGCAACAACCTTGCGCGTGAAAAGGGCTTTTATATGCAAAAATATTGTGGTTGTATTTTTTCTGAAGAGGACCGTTACCAAAAGCAAATACTAAAAGATAAAGAACGCTTGACAAATTAAACGACAAGTAGTATAATTTGTTTGCAATTAGGGAGCTGGATGAAACTCCGGCTGAGAGGATGCCCGTTATTTTTTAATAACTATGGCTTCGACCGATTACCTGATGCCGATAATGCGGCCGTAGGGAAATACAACACGTGTATTGCCGCAGGTTAAATTGCCTGCGGCTTTTTGTTTTGGCCAAAACAGAATGAAACGTCTAAAAACCTCTTGTAAAAAATAAGTTTTTAGAATGTTTCATAAAAAACTTGTATTTCGGAACTGATTGCACAAAATGAAATCAAGGAGAAATTAAAATGAAAGAAAACGTAAAAAAACCAATTTACAAACTGTGTGAATCAGCGCTGTTTATAGCTTTAGCAACGGCACTTTGCGCCATTGAAATTCAAATCGGCGTTTTTGGTGGCTCTATTGACTTTGTAATGATTCCGCTTTTCATCATTGCTTTCCGTCATGGTGTGGCATACGGTGTTGGCAGTGGTTTAGTATTCGGACTGATTAAATGCTTAATCGGTGGAGGTATCGGCTGGGGACTTCCCTCAATTTTGCTTGACTATGTTTTAGCATACGGTGTAGTTGGTCTTGCCGGTATTTTTAAAAGAAAAAATTGGGCAATTGAAGTTTCTACCTTTATCGGTTGTATTGCACGTTTTGCAATACACTTTATAAGCGGTGTTACAATTTATCTTATTACTGTGCCCACCGAAGTTGAATCCATTGGCGTCACCTTTGCAAACCCTGTAATTTATTCAATTGTTTATAACGCAATTTATATGTTGCCTAATACTGTAATTGCAGTTGTGGTTATGGCACTTTTAAGATACCCACTTAAAAAGCTTAATCAAAAGTTTTAGGGCTTTATCCTATGAATAAAATAAAAGCAATCTTTTAAAGGTTGGCTTTTATTTATTCTGTAAGCATTTCTATTCTTTCAATTACAGGTTGCTTGTCACTTGAAAGCATACCGTTAGGGTCGTCGTTTTTAACACTTTTCATAATGTTGTCAATTACGTCCATTCCCTCTATGACTTTACCAAATGCGGCATAGTCGCCGTCAAGACGAGTTTCATCGCTGACCATTATGAAAAATTGGCAAGAAGCGCTGTTTTTGTTTCGGGCACGCGCCATTGAAAGCACACCACGCTTGTGTGAAAGGTTATTTTCCCAACCGTTGTTTTTAAATTCGCCGTAAATTTTGGTATAACTGTTGCCTGTGCCGTCACCCTTGGGGTCGCCTCCCTGAAGAATATAGCCATCAATAGCGCGGTGAAAGGTAAGGCCGTTATAAAAACCCCTTTTTATAAGATTTACAAAATTTGCAACGGTTACAGGGGCAATATCGCCATAAAGTTCAATTTTTATTTCACCATAATCTTTTACGGTCATTAAAGCGGTATGTGTGCCGTAAAGCTTTGCATCCTTTTCATAGGTGGTGTTATTCTGGCAACCGCAAACGGCGGTCAAAACCAATAGGGTAAGGGCTATTATTAATGATTTAATTTTCATTGTTTTTAAAGTCCTTTTCTTTATAGGGTATATACTTCATTTTCTTGCGCTTGCGTGGCCAGTTAAGCTTAATCATAACAAGAATAAAGCCAACTACAACCAAGCCTATAATAAGGTAAACCGCCTTCATATATTCACTTGTAAAAATTCCTTTAACAAGTTCCCAAAACTGTAAAAGTCCGCTAACCTTTACGTCGTCATTTGCAATTAAATCAACCTTGCCAATAACCTTTTCGGCATACATAACGTCAGCATAGCCAAGCACGTCGCCCTTTTTAATTGGTGCGGTAGCGGTTTTGTTTTTAAAGTGGGTTTTAATAACTATGGTCGAATCGTCTGCTTCGTTTGGTAAGACCGAAATAAATGGCTTTTTAAAATAAAGGGGTAAAAAGTCGGTTTCAAGCGACATTTCAACCGGAATTTCGCAAACAGGCTCGTTCGATTTTGCAATTTCTTTAAAAGAAAAATTGTTAAACGCCCACTTGTATAATTCACGACTTTCGGTAAATTCATAACGTTTTATGTTGGGGTTGTTGGGGCATTTAAGCAAAATGCACATGTAATTATAGGTTTTGCCACGAGTTTCTTTTGTGGCTGTGCTAACCAAACAACGTCCCGCAGCGTTTGTAAAGCCTGTTTTAAAGCCGGTGGCATATTGGTAAAAATAATTTGTTGAACGGTCAAGCAAAAAGTTAGTGGTGGAAAGGGTTTTAGTTGTACCCTTTGTGGTTACAATTTTATAACGCGATTTTGAAGTGATTTCATTAATAACGTCGTACTGTTTAGCGTAAACGCAAAGCTTATAGGTGTCGCGCGCAGTGGTGTAGGTTTCCTCCTCATGAAGACCAACAGGGTTACTGTAGTGGGTGCCGTTAAGTCCAAGTTCCTGCGCTTTGTCATTCATCATATCAACAAAACCCTCTAAGCTACCGCCGTAAACGTCAGCCGCAAGGTATGCACAGTCACCGAATGAGGATAAAAGCACCATATATAAAAGGTCAAGCTGAGTGAATTCCTCACCTTCGTTCATAAGGGATACGGCAAGTCCTGTGCCAAGGGTTTTATCAAGTGCGGCTTTTGTAAGTGTAACCTTACCTTCGGGATTCCAAATATCGCTTTCAACCATTATGATGGCGGTCATAATTTTGGTGATAGAGGCGGGATACATTTTTTGGTCGGCATTCTTTTCCCAAAGCACTTCACCTGTGTCAAGTGATACAAGCATACCCGCCTGTGCGGTAATTTCAAAGCTTGTAACCTCGTAGGCAGAGGCTGAAATGGGCACAAAAACCGACGCAATTATTAAAAAACATATAAAAAATATGGAAAAAACCTTTTTAGGCATAGAAATTTACCTCGCTATGTAGTATAATGTTGTGTAACAATTATAGTATACCAATAAATATTGTAAAAATAAAGAGTTATTTTTAAAAAAGAGGTGATACGGTGTGGTTTACGTAACTGGTGATATGCACGGCGAGCTTGAACGCCTATACGACAAGAATTTTCGCAAGCTAAAAAGCGGTGATATACTTTTGGTGTGCGGTGATTTTGGGTACATATTTTCGGGTGATAAAACCGAGCGTGAGGTTATTGATTACCTTGCAAACCGTCGTTTTGTAACAGCTTTTATTGACGGCACGCACGATAATTTGGAACGTATTAATCGTTCCCGTGTGACCTATTGGCACGGCGGTATGGTACACCGTATTAAAGGCAATTTAATTCATTTAATGCGTGGGCAGGTTTTTAATTTGGAGGGTAACACATTTTTTACCTTTGGCGGTGGCGAAAGCACCGACCGTGAAATGCGACGCGAACATGGTATGTGGTGGAGCGATGAGGAGCCTACCGCTTTAGAGATGGCGCAGGGCGCTAAAGCTTTGGACGAAATTGGCTGTAAGGTGGATTATTTCATTACTCACGAGCCACCCTCGTTAGTTAAAAGCGCAATGCTTTTGCGCCATGGCGATACCGACCGAGTAAATAAGCTTAACGGCTATTTTCAGGAAATCGGTGCTGCGTGTGAATTCAGGCATTGGTATTTTGGCTCACTGCACGAGGACAGGGCAATAACACCTCATCACACCTGTGTTTTTAGGAATATGATTGCTATTCCCAAAGGTGATAAAAACACCGAAAATACTGACAATACTTGACAAGTGTGATATAATAATATGAGTTAAGTAAATTTTATTTTATTTGGAGGTTGTTTATGATAAGCACCGACAGACTTTGTATGGGCTGTATGAACGATAACGGTGGCGAGCAAATTTGCCCCATTTGCGGTTTTGACGCTAAGGCTAAAAACCCTAAAAATACAGTTCCGCTTAAAACTATGATTAACGACCGTTTTGTTGTCGGCAGGGTGCTTTCTGCTAACGGTGAAGGCATCGATTATATCGGTTGGGATACCGCGAATGACGCAATTGTTCAAATTCGTGAATATTTTCCCGCTGGTGTTGCGAAGCGCAATCCCGACAAAACCGTTTCAATGCTTAAGGGTAAGGAATATACCTTTAATGAAGGTCTTTTAGAATTTTTAGAAATTAATAAAACCATAAAATCAAGCGACCTTCCGTCCTTAATACCTGTAATAGACGTTTTTGAAGAAAACGGCACTGCATTTGCAATTATGCAAAATATTCAGGGCGTTACCTTAGGCGAATTTTTATCCCGCAACGGTGGTACTTTAAAGTGGGAGCAGGCACGTGCTTTGTTCTTGCCCCTTATTGATACGATTAAAGGTATGCACGACCTTGGTATTATTCACAAGGGTATTTCTACCGATACTGTTATAGTTGGTCGCGACGGTAAGCTTCGCCTTACAGGTTATTCCATCAATAAGCTTCGTTATGAAAATGAAGAAGTGCAGTTTGAAGTGCTTGACGGCTTTGCAGCGGTTGAACAGTATAAAACCGAAGAGGAATTCCAGTTCGGTCCCCATACCGACGTTTATGGTTTTTGCGCCACCCTTTTCAATGTGCTTATAGGTAACCTTCCTGCAAAGGCTACTGCACGCCTTGAAAACGATTCAATGTCAATTCCTTCAAAATTTGCTGAAGAATTACCCCGTCAGGTGCTTATTTCATTAGCAAATGCTTTACAAGTTAAGCCACAGGACCGCACACACGATATGGAAGCCCTTAAAAACCAATTGGTTTACGGTGAAATTCCTACTGCCGTTGTTGATGTGGCAGATAAAAAGGGCAACGCTAAGGAAAAGAAGAATAAATCGGGTAGCGGCAAAGTTGTTCTAGTTACTGCTATTGTTACGGTTATTTTCATTTTACTTTTAGCAATTATTTTAATCTTCACCGTTTTCCGTGATAGCATTTTCGGTAACGGAAATAACAATTCTCAGCCTTCTACACCTTCAAGCAGCTCACCTGTTATTGATAATTCAAGTGAAGAAAGCTATCCCGACGACGTCGAAAAGCTTTATATTGTACCTAATTTGGTTGGTTCGTATTATTCCGAAATTTTAGAGGTTGAGGAAAATGAAAACTTTGTTTTTGTTATAAAGGGTAAGGAATATTCTTCACATCCGCGCGGTACAATTTGCAGTCAGTCGGTTGCAAAGAATAGCGAGGTTGCAAAGGATACTGAAATTGAAATTGTCATAAGTCTTGGCCGTAAGGAATTTAAAATGCCTAATGTATTAAACAAAACCGATATAGAAGCAAAGCTTGAACTTTTAAAGGCAGGCTTCCTTTATGAAAATATTGAGGTTTTGGAAAAATACGACGAGGATTATGCTCCCGGTCAAATTATTGAACAATACCCTGCTGCAGGTGATACAGTTAATGCCGAAATCGGTATAAAAATTTATATAAATACCTACGAGGGTGACGAATATTATTATTAATAAAATAATACTTGATTTTATATAAGTTTTGTGTTATAATCCATTTTGTAATAATTCTAGGAAAGGTGAGTGGCTAACAGCCGCTCACTTTTGTTTTGCAAGGAGATGAATTTATGGCAAATGCTGCTGAACGTGTTTATGATCTAATTAAAGACACAGTTGAGACACAGGGCGTTACCCTTTGGGATGTTCGATTTTTGAAAGAGGGCGCTTCTTGGTATTTAAGGGTGTTTATCGACAAAGAGGGCGGCATCAATATTGATGACTGCACCAACGTTTCCCACGCTATCGACCCCATTATCGACGAAGCCGACCCTATTGATAAGTCCTATTATCTTGAGGTATGCTCCTGCGGTATCGACCGCGAGCTTACAAGGCCCGCACACTTTGAGGCAATGAGGGGTGCGCTTATTAAGGTTAAGCTTTACAAAGCGGTTGACGGTGTTAAGGAATTTATCGGAACACTTACCGACTTTAATGATAAGGTTATTTTAGACGTTGATGGTAAGTCCTACGAATTTGCGCTAAAGGAGATTTCTAAGGCAAACGTACATTATTGTGATTAAAAACTTAAAATATTTTAATGGAGGAATTTGGAAAAATGGCAAGAGCAAAAAAGGTTAAAAAAGACGAAGTAAATTATGCTGAATTTTTTGAAGCATTAAAGCTTATGGAAGAAGAAAGAGGCATCCCCAAGGAATTTATAGCCGAAAAAATTGCAGACGCTATTGTAGTTGCTGCCCGTAAGGATTTTGGCGGTAATGAAATTGTTACCTGCAAAATTGATGTTGAAAAGGAAATTTTTGTTGTTACCGCACGTAAAACAGTTGTTGACGAGGTAATGGACCCCTATACCGAAATTTCTAAAGAAGATGCTGCATTAATCGACACAAATTCAATTGAAAACGGCTTTGTTGACATTAAGCTTGATCCCAGAAAATTTGGTCGTGTTGTTGCACAAAATTCAAAGAACAATTTCCGTCAGGGTGTAAGAGAGGCTGAACGTGGTCACACCTTGGCTGAATTCCAAAGCCACACACGTGAGCTTTTAACAGCAGTTGTTCAAAAAATCGACCCCAAGACAGGCAATGCGATTTTAACAATCGGTCACTCTGACGCAACACTTCCCAAGGCTGAACAGGTGCCTGATGAAGTTCTCAAAGAAGGCGACCATATTAAAGTTTACATTGTTGACGTTAAAGAAACCGAACGCGGCGCTCGTGTAATGCTTTCACGTACACATCCCGGTCTTGTAAAACGCCTTTTTGAAACTGAAGTACCTGAAATTTTTGACGGCACTATTGAAATTAAGTCGGTTTCACGTCAGGCAGGTTCACGTACTAAGATTGCGGTTTACTCAGCTAATCCCGAAATTGACCCCATCGGTGCTTGTATCGGTCCCAGAGGTGAGCGTGTAAACAAAATTGTTGAAGAATTAGCAGGCGAAAAAATTGATATTGTTAAATACAGTGAAGACCCCGTCGCTTTCGTTTCTGAAGCATTGTCACCCGCTAAGGTAACTTCGGTTGAAATCTTGTCTGAAGAGCCTAAGGCTTGTAAGGTTAAGGTGCCCGATGCACAGTTATCACTTGCAATTGGTAACAAGGGTCAAAACGTACGCCTTGCCGCCAAGCTTACGGGCTGGAAGATAGATATCCACCCTGAAAGCGGCTATTATGGCGAATAATTTAAATTTTAGAAGGAACTTTTATTATGAGTGTAAAAAAAATACCTATGCGTATGTGCACAGGCTGTCACGAAATGAAGCCGAAAAAGGAGCTTATACGTGTTGTTAAAACCCCCGAAGGTGAAATTAAGCTTGATTTTACGGGTAAGCTTAACGGCAGGGGCGCTTACATCTGCAACAGCGTTGAATGTCTTTTAAAAGCACAAAAGCAAAAATCACTTTCACGCGCGTTTGGTTGCCCTATAAGTGATGAAATTTACGAACAGCTTAAAGGAGCAATCGAAAAAGGTGAATAATAAAATATTAACCCTTTTGGGCTTTGCCGCAAAAGCGGGTAAGCTTTCGTTTGGAATGGATATGGCGTGTACCTCAATAAAGGCGGGTAAAAGCTTTTTGGTGGTTTGCGCAAACGACGTGTCTGACAAAAGCAAAAAGGAAATAGGCTTTCACGCGCTTAAAAAAGAAGTTCCGTTAATCGTTTTAACCGATAATAATATTGAAGCCGTAGGTAAGGCGGTCGGCCGAAAATGCGGTATTCTTTCGGTAAATGACAAATCATTTGCCGAAGCAATTAAAGGAGGATATGCTAATGACCAATAAATATAAAGTCAGTGACCTTGCTAAAGACCTTGGTATGAGTTCTAAGGAGGTTGCGGTTATTGCTACTGAGGTTTCAGGCAGCGAAAAGAAATCAAGCACAACCCTTAACGAAGAAGAAATAGGTCGTTTTTTCAATAAACTTACTAAAGATAATGCTGTAAAGGATTTTACTGCTTACTTTGCAACAGGTGCCGAAGCGCGCGAAAAGGCTAAAAAAGCCCGTGAAGAAGAAAAGAATAAAAAGCTTTTAGAGCAAATGGCAATTCTTGAGCAGTTAAAGGCTGCCGCTGCCGCACAGGATGCTGCAAAGGCACCAAAGGAAGCACCTAAGGCCGAGCCTAAAAAGGAAGAACCCAAGAAAGTTGAAACTAAAAAGCCTGAAGTGAAGAAAGAAGAGCCTAAGAAAGCTGAACCCAAGAATGAAGAACCTAAAAAGGTTGAGGCTAAGAAGATTGAACCCAAAAAGCCCGAGCCTAAGAAAGCGGAAGCTCCAAAGGCTGAGCCCAAAAAGGAACATAAGCCTTCCGACCCACAGCCATTCGTTTCCAAGAAAAAGGATAAGGTGGCAGGTGATACACCTAACCGTGGCCCTGCTGAAATCCGTCGTATCGATACCCGTACTTCAAATGTAAATATCGATAAATATAATGAAAAATATGAAACAATTGCACCTGCAAACTCTATGCAGGACAATTATTCGCGCAAGCAAAAAATCAAGCAAAAGTCTAAGGATTATAAGCGTCCCCAAGGCGCTAAGCGTGAAACCGAAGCAGATAAAATGCGCAGAATGCAGCTTGAACGCATTAAGAAAACTCCCATTACAGTTACTGTTGGGGACGAAATTACTGTGGGCGAGCTTGCTGCCGCTATGAAGAAAACCGCTGCCGAGGTTATTAAAGAGCTTCTTAAGCTCGGTATGATGGCTACCGTTAATCAGGTAATCGACTATGATACTGCTGAAATTGTTGTTACCGAAATGGGTGCTAAAATTCAAAAGGCGGTTGTTGTTACCATTGAAGAAAAAATTATGGACGACACTGAAGATACCGCTGAAAATCTCAAACCTCGTAGTCCAGTTGTTGTTGTTATGGGTCACGTTGACCACGGTAAAACTTCACTTCTTGACGCCATTCGCGACACTGCGGTCACCTCTACCGAAGCCGGCGGTATTACACAGCACATCGGTGCTTACCGCGTAAACTGCAACGGTGAGGATATCACCTTCCTTGACACCCCCGGTCACGCAGCCTTTACCGCAATGCGTCAGCGCGGCGCAATGGCTACCGATATTGCAGTGCTTGTTGTAGCTGCTGACGATGGTATTATGCCACAAACAATTGAAGCGATTAACCACGCTAAAGCCGCAAAGGTTCAGGTGATTGTTGCAATTAATAAAATGGATAAGCCCGAAGCCAATCCCGACCGCATTATGCAACAGCTTACTGAACACGAGCTTGTTCCTGAAGAGTGGGGCGGCGATATTATTTGTGTTCCTGTTTCGGCTAAAACACACATGGGTATAGATAACCTTTTGGAAAATATCCTTTTAGTTGCTGAAATGCAAGAACTTAAAGCAAACCCTGACCGTCGTGCAAAGGGTATAGTTATTGAAGCCCGTCTCGATAAGGGCCGCGGTCCCGTTGCTTCACTTCTTGTTCAAAACGGTACGCTTAAAACAGGTGACATCATTGTTGCGGGTACAGCGGTTGGCCGTGTTCGTGTAATGACAAATGAAAACGGTATCGAGCTTAAAACAGCAGGTCCTTCTGTTCCTGTTGAAATTACAGGTCTTGCCGAAACACCTAACGCAGGTGACGTTTTCGATGCCGTTTCTGATGAACGTCTTGCGCGCCAGCTTGTTGAACAAAGAAAGCAAAAGGCTAAAGACGAGCTTAACAACGCTAAACAAAAGGTTACACTTGATAACTTATTTGATAATCTTTCAGCAGGTGACCTTAAGGAGCTTAACATTATTGTTAAGGCCGACGTTCAGGGCTCGGTTGAAGCTGTACGCGAAAGCCTTGTTAAGCTTTCAAATGACGAAGTCAAGGTATGCGTAATTCACGGCGGTGTTGGTGCCGTTAACGAATCTGACGTTACCTTGGCACAGGCTTCAGGCGCTATTATCGTTGGCTTTAACGTTCGTCCCGATGCTGTTGCAAAGGAAACTGCCGAACGTGAAGGCGTTGATATGCGTATGTACCGCATTATTTATGATTGTATTGAAGAAATTGAAGCCGCTATGAAGGGTATGCTGGCACCTAAGTTCCGTGAAAATATTATCGGTACTGCCGAGGTTAGAAGCGTTTATAAAATCTCTAATGTTGGTACAATTGCGGGTTGCTATATTACACATGGCAAGGTTGCACGCTCTGCACAGCTTCGCCTTGTTCGTGACGGTATTGTAATTTGTGAAGATAAGATTGATTCTCTCCGTCGCTTTAAGGATGACGTTAAGGAAGTTGCACAAGGCTATGAATGCGGTATCGGTCTTGAAAAGTTTTCCGATATCAAGGAAGGCGATATTTTTGAAGCCTTTATTATGGAGGAGTATAGAGATTAATGGCAGGATTTAAAATTAACCGTATAACATCTGATATAAGGGTTTGCCTGTCTGAATTATTGCGTGAGGTTAAGGATCCCCGTGTTAGCAAGCTTTTAAGCATTGTAAAGGTTGACGTTACCGGGGACCTATCCTACGCTACCGTTTACGTAAGTGCTATTGAGGGTTACGAAGCAACCGTAGCTTCGGTTAAAGCCCTTAAAGGTGCGGCAGGCTATTTAAGACGTGAAATGGGCGCAAGGCTTAAGCTTCGCAAGGTTCCTGAGCTTCGCTTTATAGCAGATGATTCTATTGTCCACAGCGCGCATATTTCCCAAATTATTGAATCTTTTAAAGAGGAAAGTAATGATGAAGAATAAAGACAATACCTCCTGCCGTGAGCTTACCTTAAAGCAAACGGCAAGGTATTTAAAAAAGCACGATAATTATATAATATTGACACACGCTTCCCCCGACGGTGACACCTTAGGGTCGGCTTATGCACTTTATTACGGCTTAAACGAAATTGGTAAAACTGCTTGCGTTTTGTGTCCTGACGTTATTCATAAAAAATACGACTTTTTTGTGCGCCCAACTAACCACGTTCAACGTGAGGGTGCTACTATAATTGCGGTTGATATTGCTGACAAAAAGCTTTTGGGCCCATTGGTACAGGAATTTGGTGATATTGTTGATTTATGTATCGACCACCATATAACCAACAGCCATTTTGCTAAAAATTTGTATCTTGATACAAATGCGGCGGCTACTGCTGAAAGTATTTACGAGCTTTTAACCGTTATGCGTGTTAATATTAACGATGTTACAGCACGCGCAATTTATGCGGGTATCGCCACCGACACGGGTTGCTTTAAATATTCAAATGTTACGGCTAAAACCCACATAATTGCTGCAATGCTTTACGATTATAATATTAACACGGGTGAAATTAATCGTTTAATGTTTGACACCAAGTCAAAAAATCTTTTGGATATGGAACGTCGTGTTTTAGAGGGCGCCGAATACCACTTTAACGATAGGTGCATAATTTTAAGCGTTACAAGCGAAATGCAGAAAATTACGGGCTGTTACGGCTCGGATTTGGAGGGTATAGCCCTTATTTCCCGAAGCGTAGAAGGTACTGATATTGGTATTACCGTTAAGCAGCTCGACGAAAATTCCTTTAAGGTTTCTTTCCGCACATTTGAAAAGCTTAATGCGGCTGAAATTGCAAAGCAGTTTGGTGGCGGCGGTCATAGGTCGGCTGCGGCTGCGGTTATAAACGGCAGCTTAAGTGAGGTTAAGGAACAAATATTAGAGGTTGTCGGCAAATATATGGAGGACTGTAATGCAGGGACTTCTGTTAATAAATAAGCCAAAAGGCATAACCTCGTTTTCGGCTGTGTCGGCGGTAAAACGCGCGGCGAGTGAGAAAAGGGTGGGGCATACAGGGACTTTAGACCCAATGGCAACAGGTGTTTTACCTGTGTTTTTGGGACGAGCCACCTCGCTTTGTTCATTGGTTTTGGCGGCTGATAAAAAATATATTGCCGAAATTAAGCTTGGTGTTACGACCGACACCTGTGACATTACAGGTTCGGTTTTAAAAGAACGTGAGGTTAACGTTACCAAAAGTGATGTTGATAATATCCTTGAAAAATTCAAGGGTAAAATAAGTCAAATCCCCCCAATGTACAGTGCACTTAAAAAAGATGGTGTACGTCTTTACGATTTGGCGCGTCAAGGCAAAACGGTGGAAATTGAGCCGCGCGAAATCGAGGTGTTTGATTTATCGGTTACAAAACCGCTTGATGAAAATAACTGTTTTTCGGTTAATTGCCACGTTTCTAAAGGGACGTATATACGTTCCTTAGCGCGTGATATCGGTGAAGCCTTAGGCTGCGGTGCAACCTTAACCGAGCTACAGCGTGTGGAAACTGCAGGATTTGACATTTCTCAGTGTGTTGATTTGGAAAGCCTTAACGAAGACAGCATTCCAAAGTTTTTATTAAGTGAAGAAATTGCGGTTAAGCATCTGCGGGCGTTAAGCGTTACCAAAAACCAAGCAACCCGTTTTTGCAACGGCGGTCAGCTTTCGTTTGAGCGCCTTAATATCGAAAATTTCGGCGAAAACGAGCTTTTTAGAATTAAATATAAAAACCGATTTTTAGGTATTGGCATTGCTGATTGTGAAAAAAAGCAGGTTGCCATAAAATGTATAATAAATTATCCCGAGGTGAGTGAGTAATGAAAACTGCAATAGCGCTAGGCACTTTTGATGGGCTTCATACTGCTCACCGACAGGTTTTATCCTTGCCCGACGGCTATAAAAAGGTGGCTGTAACATTTAAAAAACCGCCCAAAATGGTAATTTTGGGTCAAAATGAACTGCTTTTAACCGAAGACCAAAAATATGAATATTTAAAAGAATTTGGCATTGATGAGGTTATAACCCTTGACTTTTCAAAGGTTAGGAACGATACCCCCGAAAGCTTTTTTAAGTATTTAAAAGATGAACTGGGTGCTGATTTTATTGCTTGCGGGTTTAATTACCGCTTTGGTAAAAATGGTGCAGGCGATACTGCCTTATTAAGTGAATTTTGCAAAGAAAGCCAAGTTGAATTAAGGGTTTCAAATTCGTTTTTATTACCCGACGGCACACCGCTTTCATCCTCTTATATCCGTTCGCTTTTAAAAGGCGGACAGGTTACGCAAGCAAATAGGTTTTTATTTAAGCCGTTTTGTTTTACAGCACCTGTGCAAAAGGGCGACCAAAGGGGCAGGACAATCGGATTCCCCACAATAAACCAAAAATACCCTGCTGATTTAGTAAAGCTTCGCTTTGGCGTTTATAAAACCAGGGTTTTGGTGGACGGCAAAAGCTATGAAGCAATTACCGATATTGGTATTCGTCCCACGTATGAAACCGACTTTGTTATAAGTGAAACATTTATTAAAGACTTTTCGGGTGATTTGTACGGTAAGGAAATTACTGTTATTCCAGTTGAATTTTTAAGGGATGAAAAGAAATTTTCTAATATTAAAGAGCTTAAAAAACAAATTGAATTAGATTTGATAAATTAAAACAGCAACACAATTTGTGTTGCTGTTTTAATTTATCACCTAAATAATTCCTACAACCTCAACAACACCTGTTTTGTGGTAGAGGGAAGGGGTTACGAGTAAGCTATATCCCTGACCGCTGTCGGCGCTCCATTCAACAGGCTTTGCCTGTGGTACGCCGCAAGCGGCAAGCAGCATCATAATTGCGCCACCGTGCATAATAACCGCACTGTGTTCAATATCATTTTCTATCATATCAATAACAATTTGCTGAAGACCTACACAAAGGCGCTTTACAAAATCGCTGTTGCTTTCACCGTTTGGGGTGGGTATTTTACCCGCAACCCATTGGGCGAAGTTGGGGTCAAGCTCTAATTCCTGGGCGGTCTTGCCTTCAAAATCGCCAAAGTCATATTCCTTTAAATTATCAACAGGGTAAATTGGCATATTTGGGTATAAAACTGCTGCCGACTGCTTTGCACGAAGCATCGGGCTTGAATATAGGCGCTGAATTTCGGGGTATTCAATTTCACGACGCATTTCTATTAGCTCGTTCATACCTTCGGGGGAAAGGGGCATATCGGTTTTACAGCCGATATAAAGACCAAGCTTATTGGCGTCGGTTGCGCCGTGGCGTATAAGGTGAATTTTAAGGGTTCTCATTATCTAAAATTCCTCCAAAATTTCGGAAATTATAGTGTTTGAAAGTAACATTCCGTCATTAGTTAGTGAAAAATTGTTGTTTTCTAAAATAGCTAATTTGTTTTTGGCAAAAAGCTCACACTTTTTAAGTGCATTTTGTGGTAAAATATCGGTTTTAATACCGTCCTTAAGCCGAAGGGTAAGCATAATTTGTTCTGATAAATCTCCGCCGTCACCATCAGCGATGGGTGAGTTGCCCTTTATAAATGCCTTTAAATCACGTGGGTAATAAAAGCGTTTGCCTTCAAAAAACGAATGTGCCGACGGGCCAAGCCCTAAATATTCCTTGCACTTCCAATATTTTAAATTATGGCGGCTTGCGGTGTTACCTTTGCAAAAATTTGAAATTTCATAATGGCAAAAGCCTTTGTTTTCCAAATATTCGCACATAAACAAATATTGGTCACTTACCTTGTCATCATCGGGCAAATTAAGTGTTTCTCTTTGTTTATAAAACTTAGTTTTTTCCTCAATTTTTAAAATATAAGCCGAAATATGCTCGGGGTTTAATTTTATAAGAAAATCAAGCGAATTTTTAAGACTTTTACAGCTACTGTCGGGAAGCCCCAGCATTAAATCAAGCGAAATATTGTTAAACCCTAATTTTCTTGCAATTTTTACAGCATTTTCGGTGTCGGCTTTGGTATGGCGGCGACCGAGAACCGAAAGTTCAGTATCATCACCGCTTTGCGCACCTATAGAAATGCGGTTTACACCTGCTTTTTTGGCATTGCTAAGAATTTCATAAATATTATCGGCAGGGTTTACTTCAAGGGTGATTTCGGCATCGGTTGTAACGCTGAAATTTTCATAAACAGCACTAAGTAGCGTCACTAGATGGTAGTTTAAAAGGGAAGGTGTACCGCCACCAAGGTAAATAGTATCAATGGGACGGTTTATTTTGCCGCCCCATTGTTTTATTTCTCTTATAAGTGCAGTTAAATAACTGTCGATAAGCTCCTCATTTGTAAAAGCAGAATAAAAATCGCAATAAGCACATTTGCCGTTACAAAAGGGAATATGTAGGTATAAACCCAAGGGTATCCCTAAATTAGTCAAGAATTTCACCCATTTGGTTAGGGCCAACTAATGCAGCGTTTGCTTCGTCGGTGTCAATGTGCATTGCAAGTGCGTAAGAAGGACTAACGCGTGCAACAACATCGCCGAAAACAAGTGAACGGCCGTTGGTGTCAACCTTAACTGATACGATTTGCTTGTCGCTAATACCGTATTTTTCAGCATCGGCAGGGGTCATATGTATATGACGCTTTGCAGCGATAACACCCTGTGTGAGTTCTACCTCGCCCTTAGGACCAACAATTTTGCCAGCGCCGCTGCCTGCAACGTCGCCCGATTCACGAATGGGAGCAGTAACGCCGATAGCACGTGCATCGGTTAAAGAAAGCTCAACCTGAGTGTCGGGACGAACAGGACCAAGGATAGATGCCTTTAATGAAGATTTAGCACCAACAATGGTAACCTTTTCTTCGCAAGCAAACTGGCCGGGCTGTGAAAGGTCTTTCTTGGGGGTAAGCTGATAGCCTTCACCGAAAAGAATTTCTAAATCCTTTTGTGAAACGTGAACGTGACGAGCTGAAATTTCAACTAATACTTCTTTTGCCATTTTTAAAAACTCCTTAAAGATATTTCTTTGTCTTTATTTTAACATATTTTTAATATAATTCAAGGGGGTTATGGGAAATTTTTAAATTGGGGTTTATAGGGCCGAAGACCCATCGATATAAATCCCTTTCGGGATTTTCGATATGTCACAAATGACTCGATATGGTTTTGCGGAACAAGAAGGGATTTATATCATATCGATTTTGCTATAAAGCAAAAATATCGAATTGCGTAGCAATATATCGACATAAATAATTTATAATGCGTAATTCTTAATTATGGTAAAATCTTTGCCTCCATCTGATGAGGTTAGCGTAGCGAGCGACGCGGTAGTGAATAACAGTCCGGTGGACTGTTAGAGCCGCGGAGGGACCGAGCACCGCAGTGCGGGAGGTGGATTTTTGCGAAGCAAAAAGACGGAGGGAGAGAATAAAAAAATCGTTATTTAAAAGGTTTCTCTCTCCCTCAGTCACTCATGCCTCGTGACGCTCCCTCGTCAGAGGGAGCCGAAGATATAACAATTTAACCGAGCGACAAACTATAATTTAAAGGCAAAAACAATTTTTCCTGTTTGTGAATTTTTTAAGAATATGTGTAATTGTAATTGACATTATTTCGCTTATAATGTAAAATGTTAATAATAATATAATAAAGTTAGGGTGTTTAAAATGAAACCTGTTTATAAGCGTGTGCTTTTAAAGCTTAGCGGCGAAGTTCTTGCCGGTGACAAGGGTGTAGGAATTGATTTTGATAAGGTGCTTGAGGTTTGCGAAAAGGTAAAGACCTGTGTTGATATGGGTGTTCAGGTTGCTATCGTTGTTGGCGGCGGCAACTTCTGGCGTGGTCGTTCAAGTGGTAAGATGGACCGTACACGTGCCGACCATATGGGTATGCTTGCAACCTCAATTAATGCTTTGGCATTAGCCGATGCACTTGAACAGTTGGGTGTTAATGCTCGCGTTCAAACCGCTATTGAAATGCGTCAGGTGGCTGAGCCTTATATCAGAAACAAGGCGGTTCGCCATTTGGAAAAGGGCAGGGTAGTTATTTTCGGCTGCGGTACAGGTAACCCCTTCTTCTCGACCGATACAGGTGCGGCACTTCGTGCGGCTGAAATTTGCGCTGATGTAATATTTAAAGCAACCAATGTTGACGGTGTTTACGACAGCGACCCCAAGAAGAACCCAGACGCCAAAAAGTACGATACACTTACACATTTGGAAGTGCTTCAAAAAGAATTGCACGTTATGGATGCTACTGCCGCTTCACTTTGTATGGATAACGACATTAAGATTTTAGTTTTCAATTTAGACAACCCACAAAATATTGTTTCGGCTATGGTTGGCGAAACCATCGGTACAATTGTTAAATAAACTTTAAGGAGAGTATTTATGAACGAGCTTATTAAGAATACCGAAGAAAAAATGATTAAAACCCTTGGCGTTTTGGAAAGAGAATATAAATCTATTCGCGCAGGCCGTGCAAACGTTGCAGTGCTTGACAGAATTACCGTTGACTATTACGGCTGTCCCACACCTATTCAGCAAATGGCTGCCGTTTCAGTTCCCGAACCCCGCATTTTAATGATTCAGCCTTGGGATGCTACTACCTTAAAGTCTATCGAAAAGGCAATTTTAACCTCCGATATTGGCATCAACCCTCAAAATGACGGTCGTGTTATTCGTCTTGCTTTTCCACCTCTCACCGAGGAGCGCAGAAGGGATATTTGTAAGGACGTTAAAAAGATTGCTGAAGAAACTAAGGTTGCTATCCGTAACACCCGCCGTGACGCTTTAGAAAAATTAAAGGCACTTAAAAAAGGCAACAGCATTACCGAAGACGATGAAGCAAACGGCGAAAAGAAGATTCAAAATCTTACCGACAAATACTGTAAAGAAATTGACGTAATGGCTGCCGATAAGGAAAAAGAAATTTTAGAAATCTAATTTAGCAAAATCATTTAAACTTAAAGCAGCGGTCTCTATATTGGGGCCGCTGTTTAACACGGCAAAAGGAAGTGACTGTTATGGCTAATGAAAACCGTATTTTACCACAGCATATTGCAATTATTATGGACGGTAACGGCCGTTGGGCAAAAAACCGTGGACTCCCTCGCAGTGCAGGGCATATTGCAGGGGCAAAGACCTTTAAAAGCATTGCGCGATATTGCAACAAAATTGGGTTAAAATATTTAACGGTTTATGCTTTTTCCACTGAAAATTGGAAGCGTCCCGAGGACGAGGTAAACGGCATTATGAATTTGCTTCGTGATTATTTAAAGGACGCTGAAAACTTTAAGGACGAAAATATCCGTGTGCGTTTTATAGGCGACCGTACTCCTTTGGCTGACGATATTAAAGCGCTTATGGCAAAAAACGAAGAGGATTCGAAAAATGCCACAGGGCTTACACTTTACATTGCCATTAACTACGGCGGACGCGACGAAATTGTAAAAGCGGTGAAAAAAATTGTTAATAGTGGTGTTAAAGCCGATGATATTAACGAAAAATTAATTTCCGACAGTCTTTATACCTATGACTGCCCCGACCCCGATTTTATTATTCGCCCAAGCGGCGAATACCGCCTTTCAAACTATCTTATTTGGCAGTCAGCTTATTCGGAATTTTGGTATTCCGACATTTTATGGCCCGACTTTAAGGAAAAGGATTTAGAAAAAGCAATTGACGACTTTAGTAATCGCAACCGTCGTTTTGGAGGAATTTAAAATGAAAACACGTATTATATCGGGTGTTATACTTATAAGCGTAATTGCAGGCATTTTGGCTTTGGGCTATCTTGTAAACCCGTTTTTTATGACAGCTTTTCTTGCAGTTATAGCGGCTATTGCTACTTGGGAATTGCTTCACAACGTTGCAAAAATTGACAGTAAAGCAATTATAGGGGTTGCAATGGGTTATACAGCGATAGCGGTGTTTAACTTTGCGCTTGAAGGCTTTCAAATAGGCGAGTTTTTAATTACCACCTATCATATTACCGTGGTTTACGTTTTAATTGCGGTTTTCTTAACCCTTAAAAAGCACGACAAACTAGACCTTGGCGGCATTTTGTCACTTTGCGTTATGCCCTTTATTATGGCATATGCTTTTGGCTCGCTTGAAAAAATTGCAAACTACGGCGCAAAGTACGAGCTTGAAATTGGTGGTATTTCGGCTTTAACGGGAATATATTATTTATTAATGATGCTTGTTTTTTCGGCAGGCTGCGACACAGGCGCTTACTTTGTTGGTGTTACCATTGGTAAGCACAAGCTTTGCCCCGAAATTTCACCCAAAAAGACGGTTGAAGGCGCTATTGGTGGTATTATAACAAGCGTTATTTTGGCTCTTGTTTTTAACTTTGCTTTCGGTATGACCGAAAAGCTTATCCCCACACTTATTTTTACCGTTCCGCTTTGCATTGTGGGCATGTGCGGCGATTTGTTTGCATCTACCATCAAGCGCTCGGTAGGTCTTAAGGATTACGGCAATTTAATTCCCGGTCACGGCGGTATACTTGACCGTTTTGATTCAATTTTAATGATTTCACCCATTTATTTAATTCTTATTTCGCTTGGGGTGTTATAATGAAAAGCTTAGTTATTCTTGGCTCAACAGGGTCAATTGGTACTCAGGCGCTTGAGGTTTGCCGTAGTAACGGCTATAAGGTTGTGGCTTTGGCTGCAGGAAGTAACGTTGAAGTTTTAGAAGCGCAAGCCCGTGAATTTAAGGTAAAAGCCGTTGCCGTTTTTAATGAAGAAAAGGCAAACGAATTAAAAATAAAACTTTCTGATACCGATATTAAGGTGCTTTCAGGTGTTAAGGGTGTGTGCGAGGTTGCCGAAATGGAAGCCGATATTGCTCTTAACTCAATTGTTGGTATTGCAGGGCTTCGCCCAACCCTCGCCGCAATCGAAAGCGGTAAGGATATTGCCCTTGCCAATAAAGAAACCTTGGTTACGGGTGGCGATATTGTAAACCGTAAGGCACGTGAAAAGGGTGTTAAAATTTTACCTGTTGACAGTGAACATTCGGCAATTTTTCAGTCACTTCAGGGCGCGCCAAAGGGCAGCCTTAAAAAGATTTTACTTACCGCATCGGGCGGTCCGTTTTTTGGCAAAACCCGTAGTGATTTAGAAAACGTTACCGTTAGGGAAGCACTTGCGCACCCGAATTGGTCGATGGGTGCAAAAATCACCATTGACTCAGCTACACTTATGAATAAGGGGCTTGAGGTTATTGAAGCGGTGCATCTTTTCGGTGTTTCTGCAAACGATATTGAGGTACTTGTTCATCGCCAAAGTATTTTACATTCAGCGGTTGAGCTATCGGACGGTGCGGTTATAGGGCAACTCGGCACACCCGATATGAGATTACCCATTCAGTACGCATTAACCTATCCCGAACGTAGCAATTATGCTTTTGAAAAATTAAGTCTTGCCGATATTGGCACGCTTACCTTTCAAAAGCCCGATACCGACACCTTCCGCTGTTTACCGCTTTGTATTTCGGCTATTAACGAGGGCGGTCTTCGCCCAACTGCCGTTAACGGAGCTAACGAAGAAGCGGTTAGGCTTTTCTTAGAAGGTAAAATTAATTTTTTACAAATTGCTGAATTGGTTGAAAAAGCCGCTTGTTCTGCCCCCAATAAAAAAGACTTTAATTTAGAGGATATTCTTTATACCGACAAGGCCGCACGACAGGCGGTTTTAAATAACATTTAATTTAAGGTGATTACAATTACTATTTCAGAAATTTGGGGTGCGTTTTGGCCCTATCTTACCGCAGTTTTACTTTTTTTAATTTTAATAGTTATACACGAATTCGGTCATTTTATTGCCGCAAAGCTTTTGGGTGTAAAGGTAAACGAATTTGCCGTTGGCTTCGGTCCGCGGCTTTTCGGTTTTAAAGGCAAGGAAACCAAATATTCCTTTAACCTTGTGCCACTTGGTGGTTATTGCGCAATGGAAGGTGAAGATGAAGAAAGCGGTGACAGCCGCGCATTTTGTAATAAATCAGCTTGGCGACGCTTTTTAATTGTTATAATGGGTGCAACCTTTAACCTTATTTTTGGTCTTATTTTAGTTGCAATAATTTTGGCACCACAGTCGGCATTTGTTTCAACCACCATTGCCGAATTCAGTGAAAATGCCGTAACTCAGCAAAGCGGCTTAAAGGTTGACGATAAAATTATCGAAATTGAAGGGCGTAAAATCTTTGGTGTTTACGATATGAACTATGCTTTTACTAACGTAGAGGACGGCAAGCTTGATATGGTGGTGCTTCGTGACGGCAAAAAGGTCGAGCTAAAGGACGTTAAATTTGAAACTGAGGAAGAACAGGGTATAACCTATTTAAAGTGGGATTTTAAGGTTTACGGCATCAAAAAAACTGTGTGGAATTATATTAAAGAAACCTTTAATACTACAATTTCTTATTGTTTGATAATTTGGCGCAGTCTTTTGGATATGTTAGCAGGTAAATACGGCATAAGCGCAATATCGGGTCCTGTGGGTGTTACGGTTGCTATTGCTGATGCGGCAAAGCAAAGCCTTTTGAATTTACTTCCTATGATGGCGCTTATAACGGTAAACCTTGGTATATTTAACCTTTTACCAGTACCTGCACTTGACGGCGGCCGTTTGGTATTTATTTTATTTGAAATGATATTTCGCAAAAAAGTGCCCGAAAAATATGAGGCTGTGGTACACACGGTTGGCTTTGTTGTCTTAAT
This sequence comes from Clostridia bacterium, assembly GCA_017623315.1. Taxonomy (GTDB): domain Bacteria; phylum Bacillota; class Clostridia; order Oscillospirales; family Acutalibacteraceae; genus UBA737. The sequence continues at coordinate 42,343 of JAGAPJ010000042.1, forward strand.
TGCCTTTATGGTGCTTGTCGCCGCAAAGGATATTTGGGGACTTATTTTTTAAATAAGGTGATATGATGTTATATACAAATGATATTACTAAAAAAATAGCAGTTGGCGATATGTTTATAGGTGGCGGCGCGGCTGTCAGTGTACAGTCAATGCTTTGTGCCGAGGCTCACGATATTGAAGGTAACGTTGCGCAAGCACTTCGTTTAGAGGCGGCAGGCTGTGACATCGTGCGTGTCACCGTGCCTGATATGGAAGCCATAAAAACGGTTGAAGCACTTAAAAACGCTATTAAAATACCCTTGGTGGCAGACATTCATTTTGATTACCGCTTGGCAATTGAAAGCGTTGCCGCAGGGGTTGATAAGGTGCGTATTAACCCCGGTAATATTGGGGGCGACGAAAAGGTTAAGGCTGTTGCCGACGCTTGCAAAAAAGCAGGTGTGCCAATTAGAATTGGTGTAAATTCAGGCTCGCTTGAAAAGGAAATTCTGGCTAAATATGGCGGTGTAACCCCTGAAGCTATGGTTGAAAGCGGACTTTATCATATATCGCTTTTAGAAAAATTTGATTTTGATGATATTGTACTTTCGCTCAAGTCTTCCGACACCTTTAAAATGTATAAGGCTTATGAATTAGCGGCAGAAAAATGCCGTTACCCCTTGCACCTTGGCGTTACCGAGGCGGGTACCGAAAATATGGGTGTAATTAAATCAGCCGCGGGTATTGGCGGACTTTTACTTCGCGGTATCGGTAATACTATTCGCATTTCCTTGACTGATGACCCCGTAAAAGAGGTTGAGGCGGGTATTAAGCTTTTAAAAGCGATAGGACTAAGAAATGACGGAATTAAGTTTGTTTCTTGCCCCACCTGCGGCAGAACACAAATTGACTTAATAAAAATTGCGGCTGAAGCCGAAAAGCGCCTTGCAAACGTAAATAAAAACATAACCGTTGCAATTATGGGTTGTATTGTAAACGGCCCTGGCGAAGCGTCGGCAGCGGATATCGGCATTGCAGGCGGTAAGGGCTGTGGTGTATTATTTAAAAAGGGCGAAATTATAGCTTCTAAATTGCCTGAAGATAAATTGTTAGATGCATTAATAGAAGAAATTGAAAAAATGTAAACGGAGTTGAAAAAATTGGCTACCCCATTGTTTTGCGAAATATTCGGTGATTTTTTAAGCGCAGATTTACGCGAAAAGGTAAACGGCGCAATTCTTAAAAAATGTAATTTAGATACCGAAAACCGCACCCTTTTGGCAGGGCTTTATTGTGATACATATATTTCGCACGGTGTGTTAGCCGAACTTACAAATTCCATTGAAGCACTTTTAAAGCTTGAAAAGTGTAGTATTACTGCCGAATTTTCACCCTCAGCCTTTGGTATAAGTGTGTGTGAGGATTTGGTGAACGAAATCCGTCAGCACAACGCCCTTTTAAACGGTTATTTTAACGGGGCAGAATATGCTTTAGACGGTGATACCCTTACAATTAATTTAAAGCACGGCGGTTATAAAAAAATTGTTGCAACCAAGTTTGAAGAACAGTTTATCCGCCTTGTAAACGACCGCTTTGGCAGGGAATGTGTGCTTTGCTTTGACGGTCAGCTTGACGACGTTAAAATTGAAATGCCCGAGGTTACCTATCAACCGCCTCAGCCTAAAGCTGAAAAGAAGGTAGAGGAAAAACCGCAAATTAAGTTTGAAGAGCGACGTGAAAAGCCCGAAAACGGCGTAGTTTACCTTGATAACCCACAACTGTTTTACGGCAGAAGAATTGACAATAACGTAAAACCGATGATTGATATTACACCTGATGAGGTCTTTGTTTCATGTTGGGGTGAGGTGTTTGGTTATGAAACACGCAAAATCAACACCAAACGTGGCGAGGCAGTTATTGTTAATTTCTCTGTTTCGGACTATACAAACTCAATTAGCGCATCACTTTTTATGGACCCCAAGAAAATGGGGGATATTTCAAACCTTAAAAACGGAAATTTTGTTTTAATTAACGGTAATTACGAATTCGACAATTATAAAAAAGAACATATTATAAAGCCCACCGCAATTGCACTTTTACAGCCCTATTTTGAGATGGACGAATATGAGGGCGAAAAGCGAATTGAGCTTCATTGCCACACCAATATGTCGGACAAGGACGCTGTTTGCCCCGCCGAAGACCTTATTAATCAGGCTTATAAGTGGGGCCACAAGGCAATTGCCATTACAGACCACGGTGTTGTACAGGCTTATCCTGCGGCTGCAGGTGCGGTTAAGGGTATCCGCAAAAAAGGCGGCGACTTTAAGGTTATTTACGGTGTTGAAGGTTATTTTGTTGATGACATCAACAATGATATTACAAACCTTGCCCCCAAGCAAATTAAGCGTTACCACCAAATTATTTTGGTTAAAAATGCAGTTGGTCTTAAAAACCTTTATAAGCTTGTTTCCGATGCACATATTAATAACTTTAAGGGTAGACCCTTAACTTTGCGCAGTAAGCTAGACGAATTGCGCGAGGGCTTAATTGTCGGCTCGGCCTGTGAGGCGGGCGAGCTTTTCCAAGCGGTATTCCGTGGCGAGCCACATGAGGAACTTTTGCGAATTGCAAGCTATTACGATTATCTTGAAATTCAGCCCCTTGGCAATAACGACTTTATGGTTAGAAAATCGACCGAGCCTGACGAAAAGAACAAAAAGGGCGAGGTTATTCCTAATCCGTACCGTCACGTGACAAGTGTGGAAATGCTTAAGGCGTATAACCGCAAAATTGTTGAAATTGCGGACGAGCTAGGAAAACCCGTTGTTGCAACGGGTGACGTGCACTTCCTAAGAAAAAGTGATGAAATTATCCGTAAAATTTTACTTGCGGGTCAAAATTATGACGACTTTGACCATCAAGCACCCCTATATCTTAAAACCACACAGGAAATGCTTGACGATTTCAGCTATTTTGGCGACCGTGCAAAAGAGTTTGTTATTGATAATCCTGCAAAAATTGCCGATATGATAAGCGGTGATATTATCCCTGTACCTGAAGAAAGTCATCCACCTGTTATTGAAGGGTCGGATGATATGCTTCGTGACATTTGTTGGGCTAACGCCCGTAAAAAATACGGCGAAAACGTGCCTGAGGTTGTGTCAAAGCGTCTTGAAAAAGAGCTCAATGCAATTATTTCTAACGGCTTCTCTATAATGTATATTTCGGCGCAAAAGCTCGTGGCGTTCAGCGAAGAAAACGGCTATCTTGTTGGCTCGCGTGGTTCGGTTGGCTCATCCTTTGTTGCTACAATGGCGGGTATATCCGAGGTTAATCCCTTGCCGCCCCACTATGTTTGTCCCGAATGTCAGTACAGCGAATTTTTCTTAAAGGGCGAGGTAGGCTCGGGTTTTGACCTTCCTGAAAAGAAATGCCCTCACTGTGATAAAATGCTGGTTCGTGACGGCCACGACATACCATTTGAAACCTTCTTGGGCTTTAAGGGTGACAAGGTGCCTGATATCGACCTAAACTTTTCGGACGAATTCCAAACCGAAGTACAGCGTTATACCGAAGAGCTTTTTGGTAGCGAAAACGTGTTTAAAGCGGGTACAATTTCGACCATTGCTGAAAAAACCGCCTTTGGTTTTGCTCGCGCGTATGCTGAAAAGAAGGGTATAACACTTTCTAATGCCGAGCTTGACCGTTTGGCAAAGAAGCTTGAAAAAAGCAAAATTAAGGCGACGACAGGTCAGCACCCCGCGGGCATGATTGTTGTGCCAAGAAACGAAACAATTTACGACTTTTGCCCCATTCAGCATCCCGCAAATAAGCCTGAATCGGGTGTTACTACCACACACTTTGACTTTCATTCAATTCACGATACAATTTTAAAGCTTGACGAGCTAGGACATGTTGTTCCTACTACATATAAATATTTAGAGGAATACACAGGCATTTCGGTAAGCGATATTTCAATGAGTGATCCGAAGGTTTACAGTCTTTTCACCTCAACCGAGGCACTTGGCGTTACACCGGAGGATATTGAATCTGAAACAGGTACTTACTGTATACCAGAATTTGGTACAGCCTTTGTTCGTGGCATGCTTGTAGACTGTAAACCCAAAAACTTTGCCGACCTATTACAAATTTCGGGTCTTTCGCACGGTACGGGCGTTTACCTTGGCAATGCTAAGGATTTAATTGACAACGGCACCTGCACCATATCGGAGGTTATTGGTACCCGTGACAATATTATGGTGTACTTAATCCATCAGGGTATGGAGGAAGGCCGTGCGTTTAAGATAACCGAAACGGTACGTAAGGGCCTTGTTTCAAAGGGCAAGGTGCCCAAAGAGGTTTGGGACGAAATGGCTGAGGATATGCGTAAGGTCAACGTGCCTGAATGGTATATCGATTCCTGCCATAAAATCGAGTATATGTTCCCTAAAGCACACGCGGCGGCTTACGTTATTGGTGCTCTCAGGCTTGCGTGGTATAAGGTTTACCGCCCGCTTGAATTTTACTGCGCCTATTTTACTGCACGTCCCGAAGATGTAGACGTGCCCATACTTATGGGCGGCAAGGAAGCGGTACGTCGTTACCTTCGTGATATTAAGGCAAAAGGTAAGGACGCAACCCAAAAGGAATTGGACGTATACGAAAATATGCTTATATTTAATGAGTTTTTTTCACGCGGACTTGAAATTTTACCGATTGATATTAATAAATCCCATGCTATGAAATATCTACCCGAGGACGGTAAAATGCGTTTGCCCTTTGGTGCGCTTTCGGGTGTCGGCGAAAAGGCGGCTTATTCAATTTACGAAGCGGCACAGGCAGGAAACTATGTTTCAAAGGAAGATTTCCAGCTTGAAGCAGGTGTTTCGAAAACTATTATTCAAAACCTTAGTGACCTTGGTGCTTTCAGTGATTTACCTGAAACCAATCAAATGTCCATGTTTTAATCAAAAAACAAGCCAAATTTAACGTTTTGGCTTGTTTTTTTATCATATTTTTAGTAAATCTTGCAAAAATATTAAAAAAAGGTTGCAATTTTGTAACCTTTTTGTTATAATAACCCTTGTAGTTGTTACAAAATTGTAATTTTTATGGAAAGGCGCTGAATTTTATTTTTAACGAACTTTGCGAAAAAATGTTAAATAAAACGCAAAATTTAATAAAGTATAACAAAGTGCTTACAAAAGTTATTTCACTCCTTTTAGTTATTGTTTTAAGCTTTATTGTAACCTTTGTTTCTTGTGGTATTACCCTTGGTTTAAAGGTTGTTTACAACGGTGAAACAATTGGTGTGGTTAAAAGCCATAAAACCTTTGACAAGGCTGTTGCTTATATTGAAAACAACACCCAGCACTTAAAGGTTGGCACCTCTATTGACAAGGCTTCCTTTGGTTTAACCCTTACCTTAGCGGACAAGTTCCTTAACAAAACCCAGTTGGCTGAAAAAATTGCCGAAAATACCGACGAAATTGCAACCGCTAATATTTTATATGTAAACGATAAGCCAATCGCTTATACCGACATTAAAAACGTTGAAGAATTAATTGAAAAGTCACGCTGTCGTTATTATATTGACGGTGCTGAAAATAATGCTGAATTTATTGATACTATTCGTCTTGAAAAGGTTTTTGCTTATGCAAAGCGTGTTGATGGCGATAAAGCAGTAAAGGAAATTATTAATAACCTTAATGTTAAAACCGTTTCAAAGGTTTCTTTTGAAGCTCCCATTGCGTTTTCTACTAAAACCGTTAATACCTCTGCACAGTATATTGGTTATTCTAAAATTACAACCCCGGGTAAACAGGGTCTTGCATCTAAAACTGAGTTGGTTGAAACCGTAAACGGTAACGAAAGCTCACGAGAGGTGCTTAAAAACGAGGTTTTAGTTCAGCCTGTTACACAGGTTGTTTTAAAGGGTACTGCTATTAATATGGCAACTGCAACCGAAAAGGCTCAGGCACAGTCGGCAGGTCTTATTTTACCCCTTAATACCTATGTTTATATTTCGGCATATTGGGGTGACGGCCGTAATCACAAGGCAATTGACTTTGCAGGCAAACGTGGCACACCAATTTTTGCTGCACAAGGCGGTGTTGTTACTTGCGCAGGTTACCGCGGTAACTACGGTTATCTTGTTGAAATCGATCATGGAAACGGCTTAAGAACACGTTATGCTCACTGCAATGCCCTTTGCGTGAAGGTTGGTCAAACTGTAAAGCAGGGTCAGCAAATTGCAACAATGGGTAATACTGGCCGTTCCACAGGTGACCATTTGCACTTTGAAGTACTTAAAAACAACGTACAGGTAAACCCTGCACCCTATATTTTTAAATAATTTAAAACATACGCGAAGCGCGGTAGAACGTAAAGTTCTACCGCGCTTTTGTTTGCTATTAATTATGGGTAACCTCTAATTTCAAAAGCTAATAAGCTTATTAACGTATTCGTGCATTTCCTGTTTAGACTGAATAGAATGTGTACCGTTTATAATTTCTTTCTTTTTTTCTTCATTTAGCAGCGCAAATTTTCGCATCGCTTCGGGATTTTGAGCCAAAGCCATAGAAAAACCTATGGGAATTTCATCATTTTTCATTGTTTTTCCTCCGCATAATTTTATTATTAATATTATGGCCTGTACTTAGCAGCTTAACCAACACATTAACAATTTGAATGAAACTATACGTGCGGACCAATACTATTTTCGAAAGGAGTAATTACTATGAATGACGATAAAAAAATTAAACAACCACCCGAAATTAAAGAGGATAAAAAACGCATAAAGCCCGGCGAAATAATAGGTAAAATCGAGGTTAACGATACCCGTGAACGTCGTGACGGTCCCGGCGGAAATTAAAAAGAAGCCCGTGTTTCTTTTGTGGAAAACACGGGCTTTGTCTATGGGTTATAAAAAAGATATTTCGAGCAGTCTTGCGTATGGATTCAAACTCTCACAGTTTTTGGTGAAATCGCTCGCTTACGCTCACGGTGAAATAATTCGCGTCGTGAATTGTGAAATTTAATGCTAACGCATCAAGTGAAATTAAATCCACCCACTCGCCGTCGAAGCGAATTTCACAGTGCGAAGCAATATATCACCCGTTCCGACAGGAGCGGATATCATTGTAAAAAGCCTAATTTGTTAGGTAAACAAATTAGGCTTTTTACATGGTCGAGGCGACAGGATTCGAACCTGCGGCCTCTGCGTCCCGAACAGCAAGATATAGTTGTTATTTAGTCATTTATACTACATATAGTGGTTTTTATTCCGAAAAACCATCGTCTTTGAGCATCTTGTCTCCAA
>JAGAPJ010000043.1 GCA_017623315.1 Clostridia bacterium
AAACGAATGTCACTGATTTTGTAACGTGTGGTGGTTAAACGGTCAAGACCGATACCAAACGCAAAGCCTGAATATTCCTCGGGGTCAATACCGCAGCTGCGAAGCACGTTGGGGTGTACCATACCTGCGCCCAGAATTTCAATCCAACCGCTGCCCTTACACACGCGACAACCCTTGCCGCCACATTCCGAACAGGTAACGTCAACCTCAACCGAAGGCTCGGTAAAAGGGAAGAAGGAAGGACGGAATTTAACCTGAGTGTCCTTACCGTAAATTTCTTGCGCAAATTGCTCTAAAACACCCTTAAGGTCGCACATTGTAATGCCCTTGTCAACAACAAGACCTTCAATTTGGTGGAACACGGGCGAGTGTGTTGCGTCAACCTCGTCAGCACGGAAAACACGACCGGGGCAAATAACGCGAATTGGGGGCTTGCGGTCTTCCATTGTTCTGATTTGTGCGGCAGAGGTTTGTGTACGTAAAAGTAAATTTTCACCAAGATAGAAGGTATCCTGCATATCGCGTGCGGGATGATCAGCAGGAACGTTAAGACATTCAAAGTTATAATGGTCGGTTTCAACCTCGGGACCGTCAACAACGTCAAAGCCCATTGAAACGAAGATATCAATCATATCGTCCAAAACGGTGTTAAGGGGGTGTAATTTACCCTTATTAACGGGCTTTGCAGGTAAGGTAATATCAATAGTTTCTGCCTTTAATTTTTCTTCCTGTGCCTTTGCTTTCATAGCGGTTGTTTTTTCAGCAATAAGGCTTTCAACAACTGCCTTTGCTTCGTTTACAAGCTGACCCATAACGGGGCGTTCTTCAGGCGATAAAGAACCCATTTGCTTTAAAATAGCGGTAAGCTCGCCCTTTTTGCCGAGATACTGAACGCGTAATGTTTCAATTTCGGCTTGGTCGTTTGCAGCATTAACCGCCGCAATAGCGGCTGATTTAATAGCTTCAAGTTGTGCTTTCATTAAAATTCCTCCAAAAATAAATAAACTCCGCCCTGTATAACAGGACGGAGTAAAAAATACAATTAATCCGCGGTACCACCCGTAATTTTTGCCAAAAGCAAACACTCTTGTAATCTGTAACGGGATTTCCCGTCAACCCCTACTGTAAGTTCAAGGTTGCTGCTCAAAAGGGAACTTCGGTGAAATTCAGCACTTATGACCGCTTTCAGCCAAGGCGGACACTCTCTGAAAGGTAAACAACACTTACTTTCCTTCATCATCGCATTTAACTTTATTATAATAACACTAATACGATAGTTTTGCAAGTGTTTTCTACATTTTTATGAAAATATATTGCTTGAATGTTGAGTATTATTATGTTATAATAAATAAAAAGGTTTTTGGCGGTTTGGCCGAGGATTTATGTTCAAAATTAAACCGCAAGGAGTATCCTTGCGGTTTTTTGATTTTTTAGTAGTAACACAAGAGAACCGTCCCCTTGTCTCCTCGTCCCCTTGTCTCCTATCTTGGATGGAACGATTCTTGACGAAATAAATGAGAAATTTACAATTTCTTTTGTATATAAAAATTTTAAATGGATTGTAATTTCTGTTGAGTAAAAATTGCTGTTAACAACAAATGATGTATAGTGTTGAAATGGAGGATCATCGTGTATATTTATCCTAAAAAAACGATTTTTTCGAGTTTGAATCCAACTAAAATATTTTCTTCGCTTGAAAATAGTGGGCAATTTAGCGTAAAAATTGAAACAAATAGATTTACAGTTCAAGAAAAGGAGTTTTTCTCGAACAAAGTTCTCACACCAGTAATAATCGGTATTGTTGATGTACAAAAGGATAACACAATGATAGATGTTGTGTTTGAATTACAAAGAAGAGATAAAATCGGATTTGGAATTTTTATAATTTTTGTATTTTTAGCTTCGTTGTTGTTGGGTTTTGTTTCATCGGATGTCATTCTTGCTATGACATTGATTTGTTTTGGGTTAGTCCTATATGCGGTTTTTGCGGCGCTGTATGTATGCAAATGTAGCAGAGCATTTAAAAAAATTCGCTTGCTCCTTGAAGCAGCAAATTGAAAATCCTAAAATACTTTTTGGGGAACGGTTAGCAAGTAAGACAGGGGACGGTTCTGTGCCTTGGTAAAAAATTAAGCTATCGGTGGGGTTTCTTGCCGATAGCTTTTATTGATTTTCTTGACAAAAGTTTTAAATAATAGTATTATTTACTAAAAGGTTAGGTGAACTTTATGAAATATGAAATTTTAAAATTGTTATCAAATAACGCAAAATACACCGCTTGCGAAATCGCCACAATGCTTGGTTCTAGTGAAGCGGAAGTTTCAAATACAATTAAAGAGCTTGAAAAAGACGGTTTTATCCGTGGTTATAAAGCAGTTATCGACTGTGATAAGTTAGACGGCGCTTATGTGTCAGCTGTTGT
>JAGAPJ010000044.1 GCA_017623315.1 Clostridia bacterium
AGTCGCTGGCAGTTATATGTTTTGCTTGCTCCTTTTCTTACCATTTTTACACTTATGATGGTTTTGCCTGTATTGGCATCAATGGTATTGAGCTTTTTCAATTTTGATATGGTGTCTATGCCGACCTTTGCAGGACTTGACAACTATATCCGCATGTTCTTACACGACGATATTTTTCCCGTTGTTTTAAAGAACACCATTTTGTTGGCGATTCTTACAGGCCCCGCAGGCTTCTTACTTTCATTTGTGCTTGCTTGGTTTATAAACGAATTCGGCAGGGGACCAAGAACATTATTCTCCTTTATGTTCTATGCGCCGTCCTTGGCGGGTCATGCCGTTTACATTTGGCAAATACTTTTTTCAAGCGACAGCTACGGTTACATAAACAGTTTTTTAATGTCGTTAGGCTTTATAACCGAGCCTATAGCTTGGCTTTCAAATTCGTCATATATAGTTCCCATTGTAGTAATAGTACAGCTTTGGTCAAGCCTTGGCATTTCGTTCCTTTCAAACCTGTCGGGTCTTCAAAATATCAACACCGAGCTTTACGAAGCGGGCGCTATTGACGGTATCCGCAATAGATGGCAGGAGCTGTGGTACATAACCCTTCCGGGAATGAAGCATATGCTTTTGTTCTCGGCAGTTATGCAAATTGCTTCAGCCTTCTCGATAAGCAGTATTATTACTCAGCTTGCAGGCTATCCGACAGTTGGCTACGCTGCAGATACAATTGTTTCATACCTTAACGACGTTGGTACCGTTAAATATGAAATGGGCTATGCATCGGCCCTTTCGGTTATACTGTTCTTGCTTATGGTTACAACACGTTGGGTAACCAATAAGCTGATAAATAAAACAGGAAGGTGATAATATGAAAAAATTGAGAAAATTATTACACCTTCCAAGAGGTAACGAAGCCAAAAGATATACACGCAACAAGTTTGGTAACGTAATGTATTTTGTTGTTCTTTTTGCGGCAGGTATATTCTCACTTTTACCAATGATTTATTGTGTGGTAACTTCCTTTAAGCCATTGGATGAATTGTTGGTTTTCCCGCCAACACTGTTTACGGTTAAAAGACCCACAATAGCAAACTTTTTAGCACTGCCCGACCTTATTTCAAGTCTTTCGGTGCCGCTTTCAAGGTATGTTTTCAACAGTGTATTTATTGCAGTTGTAGGTACTGTGCTTTGTGTGTTGTTTTCGGCAATGTCGGCATTTGTGCTTTCAAAAACCGATATTAAGCATAAGGGCTTAATATTTACGGTAATTCAGTTTGCGTTGCTGTTTAACAGCTATACATTAGCTATACCGCAGTACATAATCTACTCAACCTTAGGGGTTATAAATACATATTTTGTTTATTTGCTTCCAACCCTTGCTTCATCTATGGGCGTTTTCCTTATGAAGCAGTATATGGACGGATACGTACCCGACGCACTTATTGAAGCCGCCCATATTGACGGTGCGGACTGGTTTCAAATATTCGGTAAAATTATTTTACCTATTATAAAGCCTTGTGTTTTAACACTTACCTTGTTTACATTTTTAGGGCTTTGGAATGTTGGCTCGGCAGGTACAATTTTCAGCGAACAGTTAAAAACCTTGCCTACAGTAATGTCAACAATAGCTACTGGCGGTCTTGCAAGAACAGGCTCGTCAATGGCTGTTTCGGTAATTATGATGATACCGCCTATCCTAGTTTACTTAATTTCTCAAAGCAGTATTAAGGAAACAATGGGTAGCGCAGGTATAAAGGGATAGGTGGTTTTTATGAAGAAAATTGCAAAAATCTTAATATCCCTAATAATTATTGCCTGTCTTACCGCTTCCTTTACGGTTTCGGCAGTTCAGCAGGAAACGGGCTCGGCACAGTCAAACGAAGTGCCCTACCAAAGCTATACATATTGGGTTGATTATAATACAAGCGAAAAAATGCCTGTTTATTCAAAGCCTATGTATAAAACCGATTTGATTGTTTCGGCAGCAATGCTTGGTGCTGATGAAAACAGCAAGCTTAACGATGTTGCGGTAGATAACAGCGGTAAAACCTATGTGCTTGACAGCGGTAATTCAAGGATATACATACTTGATGAAAATTATCAGCTTTTATCCACAATTAAGGATATGAGCTATGAAGGTCAACCGCTTGTCTTTACCGATGCACAGGGCATTTACGTTGATAAAAACGGTGTTATTTATGTTTGCGATACCGAAAATGCCCGTGTTATTTGTCTTGATGAAAGCGGTAAAGTAACTGATATGCTAACCCTTCCTGAGTCTGAGCTTATTCCGACAGGCTTTAAATACCGCCCTGTTAAAGTGGCGGTTGACTCTAAGGGGTATACCTATATCGCAAGCGAAGGCTCTTATTACGGTGCAATACTTTATTCACCTGAAATGGAATTTTTGGGTTTTTACGGTGCTAATACAGTAAAGGCAACCGCGTTAGATGTTCTTACAAAGCTTTGGAAAAGGCTTACATCAAACGACATTAAGCGTGCGGCGGATGAAATTTCGCTTCCGTATGCATTTACCGATATAGTTCTCGGTCCAGATGACTTTGTTTACACCTCAACAGGTAAGGGTGTAAAAAGTAATGTTCAAACGGGTCAAATTTGTGTGTTAAACCCGGGCGGCAAGAATGTTATTGCAAGTGACAGTAAAAATTTTGCCGACTATAAGGTTGGTTACCACCTTTTTGCTACACTTTCCCAAAACCTTAATAACCTGGATGTTGATGCTGACGGAATGATATATACCCTTGATAAAACTTATGGTAGGGTATTTTGGTACGACAGCGACTGTAATTTGTTTTCGGTTTTCGGCGGCAGTGCAGGTCAGGG
>JAGAPJ010000045.1 GCA_017623315.1 Clostridia bacterium
GGATATGATTTCGTATTCGTCTGTGGTGTTTTCAAGTGGGCGAACTATGATGGGAGATACAACGCCGTGTGCCTTAATGCTTTCGGCAAGGGCATCCATTTCCTCGTTGTCTTGCACCTTGGAGGGGTGGTTCTCAAAAGGGTGTAATTTCTCGATAGAGATATTTTTCTGAGTATTTTTCATCGTTCATAACCTCGTTCTTTCTTTTTAATTAAATTATTTCGTTTCATTTCGATATTGCGCTCCTGCTCAAGAAGCTCGTGAATTTTCGGAATATGCTCCTCAATGCGTTTAGCAATATCCCTCTGCTTTCGCAGGGGTGTGATTTGTTTGGTAATTTCTTTCGCCTGCTCTTTCAAAGCGGCATCTTCTTCGGGTGTTTTTACACGGCGAATTTTCAAGCGAATCGCATACCGTTCCTGCTCCAATTCTGAGATACGGGCAGATAAGTTCTCTTGAAATGACAAAAGCTCCTTGGGCGACTCAATGTGGTTGTCGCAAAGGAGCTTGTATTCCTCGATATATTTATCTAACTTTTGTACCTCTGCCCGCATCATCGGAGAGAGTGGGCGGTTGTGCTTTTCTTCAATATTGTTGCCCGTGCAAATTTTCAGCAATTCAATGAACAGCGCAAATAAAACTTGCACCGTATCCATACGTTCCAAACGCCGCCATTCGTATTCGATTATGAGCAGGGGTTTACGCTTATACGGCGCATTATAAATGGTGGTTATAATTGGTCCGACTTGATTTTCAAGACACCGTTCCCGTATGCGCTCTTTGGTGTAGTTCTCACCCAAACTACTGATACGGATTGCCCGTTTCCAACCATCTGCAATAACGGAAGGATGCTCGTAATAAAAATCACGTTCAAAGCGATAACCGAGATTTTTCATACAATACTCGATTTCTTTGAAGCTGCCGCTGTTTGCAATCGCTTCATCCACGTCTCGCCGCAGTATATCCCGATGGGTGAGCTTACCGGACTTTTTTATCCAATGCGCTTTCTTATTACCGTAAAAATGCGTAAACGGTATTACGGACTTTCCGTGTTCCTTGCAAATCGCATCGGAGATCTGTCGAAGTTCCACGTGGTCACGGATATGGTTTTCAAATTTCCTGCCCGTCTTAAAAGAAACGGAATTTATCACAAAATGATTGTGAATGTTATCCGTATTTAGATGGGTGGTGACGACGACCTCGTAATTTGCTCCCCACATCTGTTTTGCTGTTTCAATACCAATTTTGTGCGCTTCGGCAGGAGTGACTTCTTCTGCTACAAAACTCTGATACCCGTGATAGGCAACGTTTCCGCTTAACTTTCCGTATCGCCGTTTGGTTGCCATCATACATTGATAGGCTCTCTGCTTCGGACAGTTAATTCCCGACACGTACATTGTTTGGTCGGTCTTTTGGTCGTTCTCCACGTAACGGAGCGCCGCCCACAAGTCCTCATCCAAGAACTTTTTATCGGTGGTTTTGTCGGGGTTCTCCGCATAGTCGATTACTTCCTTTAATCGGGATTTGACGGGCCAGAAGCCTGTACTTGCCATTGTGCCACCTCCCGTATGATTTCTTTTTTGCTCTGCTTAGGCGTATCTATGATTTCGGCATAGATATCATCAAAGAGCTTCAGCGCCGCCGCTTCGATTTCGGGAGATAAATCACGGTTGAGTAGTTCACTCAGTTTCTCGTTAAAAACATAAAAGGCATCGGGAACAACTGCTTTCACAGCGTAACCCAATGCCCGTTTGCGGAGATATTCAGCTACGGGAATACCGCAGCGGTTGGCGAGTTCGGTGATCTTCTTTTTCTCTGTTGGAGATACCCGAAGATATAACCGACACGGCTTTTCTTTTGGGTTTCTATTCATATACATACCTTCTTTCTGTAATCGGGGTATTAGGGGTGTCCCCTAAAGGTGAACAGTAGGCGGAAACGCTTACTGTTTATTTGGAACTTGCCGTACAAGTTCCCTGCTTGTTACGGTGTAAGACACACGCCTATGGGCGTATGCCTTCCATTCTCCGTGACTTGCACCGTGAGGGAGCGAAGCTCATACCGTTCTTGTCAGTGCAAATCCTTCAAAAGTTCTATTATCTGCGGTATTGGCACCACATTTTATGTGAGTGCCGTCAATTTTTCGTAATAATGGAACCCTTGTATGGAGTGGTGGCAATTTCTTTTAGAAATGCCATCACAGTACCGTCAAAAGCAGGGATAAGTGACACCTTAGAAGCTGTCAAGGAAATCGAGTACCGCTTCTTCAGTTTCGGTATTGTTTTCTTTTTCGGCGGGTGTTTGTGCAGAGGGTGTCTGCACAAACTGTAATAGACCGCCAAGAGGATTGATTTTTGCCGTTTCCTCTCGGATAGTGGCGATAACCCTTTCGAGGAAAGCATCTTCGGCTGACACCTTTTCGGATAAATCCATAAATCCGCATATCTCAATAAACACTTTGATTTTGGATGCTTAATATTTGCTTTAAATAATCTTTCGAGCAAGGGTAAAACTACTGCCGCAATGCTTTCGACCTCTATAATATCTAATCCAATATTTGACAGAGGACTTATTACGAACTTTAGCGGTACTTCTAATGCCGTACTAAACTTTGTTTCTCATAGCAACGGTCATACAGTTGTTTTGGATGAAGCAGGTACAGCAGAAGCACTACAATCTCGCAAATTACTATATCAAATGTGTAGCGGCAGAGAACGTAAAAGGCTAAATACTTCGGGCGAACTAAAAGAAACTGCAGAATTCAACTCTGCAATAATCGTAACGAGCGAACACAGTATAATTGACAACTCGGTTCCAAATGGCATAAGAGCAAGAATATTTGAACTTACCGAAGCCCTTACCATAAGTGCTAAGCATAGCAATATTATCAAAACAACTATCTTAAATAATTATGGCTTGTTGTATGATGACTTTATTAGCTATGTGATTGATACACCCGATAGAATAATAGAAGATTACAATATTTGTGTTGATAAGCTTAAAACCGAGTATAAAGGTTGTAAAGGTGAGCTTACCGACCGTATTCTCGAAAAGCTATCCGTAGTATATCTTACAGCTATATATGTCAACGATTGCTTTGGCTTGGAATTTTGCGAAGAACATATCAAGGATTACATATACACACTTGAAAACCGTATAAATACGGAAACTGACATAGCAGATAAAGCACTTGATTGTATTTTGGATTATATCAGTCGTAATTCTTCCAAATTCATTAGAGCAAATATTAGCGATTATGAATCCTGTGTGGAAGGTAAAATAATCAAAGGCGGTAATTCTGTTGAAATATCAATACTAAAATCGGTTGCCGAAGCTCTACTTGCTAAAAATGGTTACGAGAGTATAAAAACCCTTGTTGAGAAATGGCGACAAAAACAAATCTTGCTCTGCGAAAAAGACAGAGCATACAAAAGGGTTAAATGCGCCTTGTTAATTAAGAAAATCATTGAACAATTTTCTCTTGATTTAGGTAAAAAATATCGCATTACTTCGAATATCAATATTGTTGAAGGTGAAGAAAAAACAATAGCGGTTAAAATCAAATAAACTGTAAATCGTATTTGTAGTAAGACGGTACTTAATGTATGCGTTTTATGGTACTGTAGAAAATAGGTGCGTTGATATAGCGTTCTACGACTCCGAGTTTCTCGGAACTATACACCAATAAAGGTGTTGAGTTGTAATGCAACTCTTGAAAATTCAAATAACTAAACAAAGAGGGAAAAGCCCTTATATTGACTATTGTAATGATGAAATAAAGTGCTTACAGCAAAGCGATATCGCCGATAATGATTGGCTCGAATTTTTAAAGCCAATGGCTGATTATATAGCACAAGAATTATTTATTAAATGATGACGAAAACTACGGGCTTGGTGGCATAACTGCACCAAGCCCTATTTTAAAAATATATTATTTTTTTGATACTAAAGAAAGGAATTTAAACAATGTTAGAAAATAAGATTAAAGCAGTTGGTTATTGTAGGTTCAGTAGCGACCACCAAAAAGAACTAAGCATTGAGGCTCAACAGCGAGCTATACAAAACTATGCCGATAATAACGGATATGAAATAGTTGAATGGTATATTGACCGAGCTGTTTCGGGACAGACAGTAAATAGACCTGATTTTCAAAGGCTGTGCCGACAAATTAAAAGTAATGATTGTAATTTTAGTGCAGTTATAGTACATAAGCTTGACCGTTTTTCAAGAAATGTAGTAGACACATTTCAATATCAACAGTTCTTCTCGGATAATTATATCGAGCTTGTTTCTGTAGAAGAAAACTTCAATGGAGATGATTTT
This sequence comes from Clostridia bacterium, assembly GCA_017623315.1. Lineage (GTDB taxonomy): Bacteria > Bacillota > Clostridia > Oscillospirales > Acutalibacteraceae > UBA737. The sequence continues at coordinate 4,324 of JAGAPJ010000045.1, forward strand.
ATATTAGGACTTAACGCCTTGTTAAATCAGCGTTATGTTCAAAATCTTTCTAAAGAGGTTATGAAAGGAATGAAAGAGAGAGCACATAAATCTCTTTTTAATGGTGGTAATGCACCATTGGGTTATAAAATAGTTGATGATAAGTACGAGATTGAAGAGGCAGAGGCGGTTATAGTTAGGGCAATATTCCAAATGGCTGCTGATGGATATGGTTACAATTCTATAATTCAAGAACTTAATCGTAAAGGCTATCGCACAAGAAAGGGCAATACATTCGGTAAAAATTCTTGCTATGACCTTTTAAGAAATGAGAAGTACAAGGGCGTGTACACCTTTAACAAAGCCGCAAAACGAAATAGTAAGCGAAAGCGTAATATGCACAAATATAAAGATGAAAGCGAAATTATCCGTATTGAGAACGCTATTCCTGCAATAGTATCTCCTGAATTGTGGGAAAGGGCTAACGCTTCAAGAAGATTAACAGCCAAAACATCCACAAATGCAAAATTTCCTTATCTATTATCAGGACTTGTATATTGCGGCGAATGCGGATGTAAAATGCACGGAAATCATAGAAAATACGGTGAGAGTGGCTATAACACCTATAAATGCAACAAACAAGCTAACAAGTTGACTTGCGACAGTAGAGAAGTTCGTGCTGATGTACTTGAAGAATTTGTAATAGACAATCTTATAAAGTTCTTTTTCGGTGAGGGAGTGGTAGAGCAGATAACTAAGCAAATCAATGAGAAAATAAGAGAAAAACTTTCTACAGATAGCGAGAGCGTAACACTCGCTAAAAATGCTCTGCATGGGCTGAAACTTGCAAGAGGTAATCTCATAGACGCAATGTCCAAAATTGGCTACAATGAAGCACTTTCCGAAAAACTGACAGCAATAGAAAAGCAGATAGCAGAAAACGAAACACTCATAGCCACAGAGGAGAGCAGAAAGACCGAACTAACAGTAACAGAAGCACAGGTCAAGGTTAAAATTACAGAACTCAAGAAAGCACTTCAAAACCCACAGCATATAGACAAGACAAAACTATTACTCAGAGAATATATTGAAAGAATAACTGTTTATAATAATAAAATTGAGCTAACCGTCAAGGTTAGCTTTTTCTTTACTTTGGATGATGGAAATTTGGTGGATTTCGATTATAACCATACGATTTTGGAAGATAGATTGCTTATGGAAAACAGCCGAAGCCGATTGTCGAACAACTCCCGAAAAGCATTGGTTCATAGAAATTTGCTCGTTTTCGGGGGTGTTGGTGTCGATACCGAAAAAAGAAGAACTCCCGACCTATATACAGTCGGAAGTTCAGTGGTGCCGGTGGCCGGACTCGAACCGGCACGCTGTCGCCAGCGGTGGATTTTGAGTCCACTACGTCTGCCAATTCCATCACACCGGCAAATTTGTTTGACCTAGCTATTATACATTATATATTATATAAAATCAAGTGTTTTTTAACCGAAAATATAAGAAAATTTATATTTTTAATAAAAGTGGGAAAAAATCATCGAATAGAAATTTCTTTAACATAGTAAGATATGTTTTAAAAATTTCTATTCGATGAAGAAAATATAATAATTGAGTTAAAAGCGTTAAAAATATTAAAATAGTGTATACACAATTAAATATTATTTATGTATAATGATTTACATAGAAATGTGCCTGAAATGGGGTTTATAGCTTGTATTTTCAAAAAAACTGTATAAAACCCCTTCCCCCAATTATACAAAATATTCATTTTGTATAATTGGGGCTTTTTTTATGTCTTTTTCTTCTTTAGGAGGTGTTTAAAATTGTTTTTATCCTTGATAGCAATTTTTATTGTTATCTGTTTTTTTATTGTTATTTATTCATTTTGTTAAGGAGGTGTTTTAATGTCTTATCGGGAAACTACACATAGAAATCTTGACCATAAGATTTTCCACCATACAGCTAAGGTTACTAAAAAAATTAATGTTTCGCCTAAGCAAATGCGTGGAGGTATTCGTTTATGAGACCTGTTTTTATTTTTCTTATTTTCATTATCGCTTTTAATGTTTATTTCTATTTTGACATTGTATCCGATTTCTTTTTTACTCACGGAATTATTAAGTTTATTAAGAAGTTTTTGAAACAAGTCAATTATAGAAAGCTTCATAATTTTTTGTGCAGCGTTTTTAAGAGTGATAAAGTACGTGATTTTTTTTCTAAAGTATATAATAAAATTTTAAATTTTTTGAAATGAGGTTTTTCTATGCCGTTAAAAATGTATTCTTTTTATGATTCAGTATCTAAGCAATCCGTTTGTATTAACTTTTACCGTGATGACCATGAAGCTCAGCGTGAAGCTTTGCATATTTTGGAGTCTATTCCTGAATATAAGCGTAAAGACATAAAAGTTTTCTATATCGGTACTTTCAATACTGAAACTCTTGTCATTGAACCTAATGAGCCTTACCTTTGTTTTAGCTTGGAGGATGATGCATAATGGTTTTTTATTCCCTTTCAAATTTACCTCCGAAAAATTCCCCCCGGGAGATAAATTGCAAAACGAAATCTATCTTCAAGCTTGTGATGAGCGACGAAGGACGCAAAATTTTAGTAAAAGATGGTGACTCAAACCTTTTTGATGAAATTCAAATGTTTAAGGATGAGTGCAATATCTATAACATTATTCGCCGTTATCAACTTGGTGACGTTGGCGTGCTTTCCAAAGTTTCTTCTGCCTATATTGATACTTTAGGTCAACCCAAGACAATGCAGGAAGCGCTTAACCTTTCACTTAAGCTCAAGTTAAATTATGATGCTTTGAAGCCTGAGTATAAGTCACAGTTTGCTGACTTTAACGCTTTTCTTAAGTCTTGTTGCGACGGTAGCATTGTTGATGTCTTAAAACCTTTGGAAAAAACTATTGTTAAGGAGGAAACCCCAAGTGAATCTTAATTCTAATTTTGATTTTAGTAAATTGCCTGTTCTTGACGACTCTGTTCAACGTTCTCGTTTTGATAGGTCATTTTCACAAAAAACAACTTTCTCAAGCGGTAAGCTTATACCCATTATGTTGGAAGAAGTGTTACCTGGTGATACTGTAACACTTGATACTAGTGTTGTATGTCGTATGACTACTCCGCTTTTTCCTGTTATGGATAACGCAAAACTTGATGTTTTCTACTTTTTTGTACCCAATCGTTTAGTTTGGGATCATTGGAAGAACTTTATGGGTGAAGATACCTCAAGTTCTTGGGAAACACCTGTTAATTATGAAGTTCCTCAGCGTTATGGTGTTGAAGACTCTTCTGGTACTAAACATTCATTTTCTTTCGGTACCTTAGCTGACTATTTCGGTTTACCTTGTGGTTTTAAAATGCCACTTTCTTATACTGTTTCCGACCTTCCTTTTAGAGCGTATTACCTTATTTGGAATGAATTTTTTCGCGCCCAGGCTTTACAAGACCCTGTATATTTTGATAAAGGTGACGGTCTCATCGGCACTTTTGACGCTATAGACCCAGTTCGTATTGATGGTGGCTATGCAGGTAATGCTTATCCAGATTTATCTTTAATGCCTGTTTGTAAGCCTTTCGATTATTTTACAAGTGCTCTCCCTTCGCCTCAGAAGGGACAACCTGTTGTTATTCCTATGAATGGCTCTGCCCCTGTCATTACTGCCGAGTTACCGCATAATCTTGCCGAGTATCCTTTGCGTGCTCTTTTCGGTGTTGAAGAACCTGTTGCTGGTCAAGTTGTTGCTAGTACTCCTTCAGGTCAATCTGGTATAATTACGCCAACTAACCTTGTTGCTGACTTATCTAGTTCCGACTTTGTATCAGTAAATGACCTTCGCCAAGCTATTGTTATTCAGCAATTTATGGAAGCTGAAGCCCGTGGCGGTTCTCGTTATACCGAAATTATTAAAAATTTCTTTGGTGTTGACTCTCCTGATTCACGTTTACAGCGTCCTGAGTATTTAGGCGGTAAATCTATTCCTATTAACGTTGACCAGGTTGTTCAAACCTCTTCTAATGATAATCAGCCTTCACCGCTTGGAAATACTGGCGCTTTTTCCCTTACTGGTGATATTGACAGTAGTTTTACTTACTCAGCAACTGAACATGGTATGATTATTGGACTTTGTTGTGTACGTCCTTCACATACTTATCAATTCGGCATTGAAAAGAAATGGAGCCGTAAACAACGTTTCGATTATTATTTCCCCATTTTTGCAAATATTTCCGAACAGCCTGTATTTACTAGAGAGTATAATGTTTCTTATGCTTCCAGATATGATGATGTTTTTGGTTATCAAGAAGCTTGGGCTGAGTATCGTTATAATCAAAACAAGGTTACTGGCGCTTTTCGTTGTAATCACCCCGATTCGCTTGACCCTTGGGTTTATACTGATTCTTCCCTATTTTCAAATGTTTCTCACGAGTTTATTTCTGAGGACCCCGATATTATCGGTCAAACTTTAGCTTATGAAGGTAATGAGGATACCCAGTTCCTTGCTGATTTCTATTTTAAGTCAATTTGGACACGTCCTATGCCTGTGTATAGTGTACCTGGTTTAACTCGTTTATAATGAGGTGTTTATATGACTTTATTTACTCCTAAGCCTCCTGCTCTCTATGATAATTCTTTTTTAGGTAAAGTCAGAAATGGTATTATTGATTTTTTTGCTGATGGTGCCCGCTTTTGGAATGATAATTCTACTTCTTTTACTGAAGCTTCTCTTGAAAACGGTATCTTGAATAATTTTTATGATGATAAAATCCGCGAAGAAGCACAAGCTTATAATTCGGCTGAAGCAAAAGCTCAACGTGAATGGGCCTCTCATGAGGCTGAGCTTAATCGTATTTTTCAACAAACATCGGCAGAAAAAGCAAATGCTTTTACAGCTAATGAAAATGCTATAAATCGTGAGTTTCAGGAACGTATGTCTAATACTGCTTATCAACGTGCCGTTGCTGACCTTCGTGCTGCAGGTCTTAATCCTCTTTTAGCTTACGCTCAAGGCGGTGCTTCTAGTCCTTCGGGTTCTTCAGGTTCTGGTGCTTCAGCTTCTGGTTCTACTGTTTCAGGTTCTTCGGCTAATTCAGGTTATTCATTAAGTTCAAAAAGTTCTGCGGAAGAAACTTTTGATTTATTTGGTGGCTTAATTTCAAGCATTATTAAAGCTTTGAAATGAAAATTTAATTATAGTGGGAAGTAAATCGTTCTTGTTTTATTTACTTCCCACTGACACAATTTTAATTGTGAGGTGTTTGTTATTGCTTGTTTTCATCCTAATATAGGTCAACGTGTAAAAGGTTCAGGGACAGTTCCTAAAATTATTCGTCCTTATAAAGGTTCTGGTTCTTCAGATGACCTCGAATTCCGTCATTTATTTCTTAATGGTGATGTTGATTCCCTTGGACGTGAGTTAGAGACTTTCTTGGTACCTTGTGGTAAGTGTGTCGGTTGTCGTTTAGATTATTCACGTGAATGGGCTGACCGTTGTTATTTAGAAAGCCTTTCTAAGTCTCCTAATTGGTTTGTTACTTTAACTTATGATGATGTTAATTTACCTGTTACTGAGTTTTATGACGGTGAGAACATTATTTATACAAATTCGCTTGTTAAATCCCATATATCAGAATTCTTGAAACGTTTACGACGTTATTATGATTATCATTTTCAATTGCAAGATATTTCTTTTTATGGTTGCGGTGAGTATGGTTCACAGTTTCAACGTCCGCATTTTCACTTATTACTTTTTGGTTGTCCTATCCCCGACCTTGAGTTGTTTACATACAAAGACGGTTTTGCTACTTATAATAGCGATATTTTTTCAAAGACGTGGAATAAAGGTTTTGTAACTATAAATGAGTTTACTTGGGAGACTGCTTCTTACGTTGCACGTTATTGCCTTAAAAAACAATATGGTGATAATAGCATCTTCTATGAAGCTAATGGTCTTGCTCCTGAATTTTCTATAATGTCACGTTCTCCTGGTATTGGTTATAAGTATTTTGATGAACATAAATACGAGATTTTTGAGCGTGGATATATCCCTGTTAAGAAATCTAACGGTGTTTTTCATTCCCCTATTCCTAAATATTTTGAACGTATGCTTGAGAAAGATGACCCTTTATATTTTCAGCAGTATAAGGTTGAAAAGCGTAATAAGTTTTTTGACTCTTATGTTAATGATTTTCAGTTGTCTTCTTCAGAGGTTTCCATTCTCGACCAACGTGATATTGATGAACGTGCTAAGCTCTCTCAGATTAAAGCTCTGCGTCGTCAGTTTGAAAGTTCTTTTAATATTTTATGAGGTGTTTTATGTTAGTTCATATTTTAATTGGTATTTTTATTTTTTTTGTTGGTTTTGGTTTGGCTTGGAATATTGCTTTTTCCATTAAAAAGTAATTGTTACACTTTTGTTACTTTATTTTTTGGGTGATATTATGTATTATATTCTTAGGAATGACGGCTCTTTCATTTTTGAGTTGCCATATCCTCTTGATTTTTGTCTACATTGTCTTTTTAATTTAATTGACAATCCTGACCCTAATCTATTTAATTGTAAGTTAGTACAGTTTGAATTTACACGTCAGGATATTCGGCCCACACGGCCGCATAGTGTGTTTAGCCTTTTGAAGCCTGATATATCAAATCTTCCTTTTAGTTTTGTTGATATTGATTTATCTGTTTTTCGTCTTGCTTAACCCTTCACCCTGTCCAGCTTTACTAACATTTTTACTATTAGTAGTTTTTAAACTGCTCAGCGGAAGCAGGTACAGTTTTTATTATTTTTACCAAAAGGAGCCTCATTATGCATCGTGATGATATTTTATTTATTGTGATTTTTACTTTTTCTTTATTGCTTAATTTTGTTTTTATTATTAAGTTTTTGTTTATTTAAATTATCACTGTTTATTCATTTTGTATAATTCGTAATTAAATTTTAAGAGTAAATTTTAACCTTTCCCCGATTATAAATATAATATATTATGTAGTATATTTTAAAAACACTATCCATTATTTCAGGATAGTGTTTTTAATTTGGAAAATAAAATTATTTATCACAGCAAGGGTCTTCTTTAGTTGCTATTTTTGGTTTTTCAGCTGATCTTGTTGAATCACCCAAGCCTGTTGTTTCAGTAAAAATGGTATTATTTGTAACAGCATTTACGGCATCGGTAGGAATTATTAGCTTTGCTGCAGTGCCGTTTGACATTTTAACAAGCGCTTCATATTTTTTAAGTTCTAATACGGCGGCATCAGCACCTGCTTCCTTTAAAGCCAATAAACCGTCAGCTTCGGCCTTTTTAGCAAGATAAATGGCTCTTGCTTCACCTTCTGCACGAGCTATTCGAGCATCACGCTCGCCTTCAGCGGCCAAAATCATAGCTTGCTTGTCACCCTCGGCGCGTGTAATAGCTGCAGCCTTGTGACCTTCAGCTTGAAGTAAGGTTTCACGGCGGTCGCGTTCAGCCTTCATTTGCTTTTCCATTGCAGACTGAATTTCTTCAGGTGGAATAATGTTTTTAAGCTCAACTCGATTAACCTTCATACCCCACTGATCAGTTGCATCGTCTAAAATAGCGGTCATTTTGCCATTAATTGTATCGCGTGAGGTTAATGTACCGTCAAGCTCCAACTCACCAACAATGTTACGAAGTGTAGTTGCGGTCAAGTTTTCCAAAGCGTTTATAGGATCCACAACACCGTAGGTGTAAAGCTTTGCGTCAAAAATGCGGTAATACACAACTGTGTCGATACGCATGGTAACATTATCCTTTGTGATAACGGGCTGTGGTGCCGAGTCTAGCACCTGCTCCTTCAGGGTTACACGGCGAGAAATCCTTTGTAATATAGGAATTCTAAAGTGAAGACCCGCACTCCAAGTGGTTTGGTATTTGCCTAAAAATTCAATTACATATTCGGTTGCTTGTGGAACAATTTTAAGACAAGAAAGTACAAATAAAATTATAAGTGCAAATAGACCAATTAAGAAAGGCATAAATTACATCTCCTTTTTAATTAAAGCAGTCAATAACTTTTTGTTTTTTGCAAAAAAAGGTAAAAACATATTAAATGAATTTAAGAAGTGGCTATTGACTGAAAGCATTTCACGAATTTTTGCGGTAACGTTATCGTTTTTATAAGCAGCCGCCGCTAATAGAGCAACAACTGTATTAATGGTATCGTTGTCACCTTCTACATAAAAATCAATAATTGTGTTATAAAACTTCTTAATTTGTTTGGTTGTTCCCTCTTCGAAAAGACGAACCATACGTGGTACAAGATGTTCACCAAAGAAATTAAGATATAAAAAATTACCGTAATGCGAAACATGTGCTTTATATTCGTCCTTGAGCGCGGGGAAAATATCAAGCATCTTCTTTGTAAGGGCGTTAATATCACCGTTACTTCCCTTTTGTGTTGTGGGAAGGTCAACAAGTGTGTTAACACGAGTTTTTTTAATTTCAATATTTAATTCTTTTCTTAAAGCTTCAGTAAAGTCAATACCAACTGCTGCGGCATCCTTAGCAGTTTGAGTATCATCAAAAAGCCAAGCGCTTAATTGCTTATATTCGCCAACCTCTTCACCGTTTACGTCAGCAATCGAAATTGTGTATAACTGTTTTTCATCAATATATTCAATTTTTACTGATTTAGTATCGTTTTTTAGAATATTACCATCTAAGGTAAGGTTAGCATCCTTAATAACCTCCTGCATTTCAGCAATTACTGAATCAAAATATTTGTTTTCCAAAAGAATTCACTTCCAAATTATATTTTTTTATTCATTATACAACATATTTTCCGTTTTGTCACCAAAAATTTATTGTAAATATAAAAATGTTATTGTATAATATATTTTACTAAATTTAGGAGACATTTTATGAATCTTGCAGACGTAAAAACAATTGAATCGTTATTAAAACCTGCGGGTTTTGACTTTAAAAAGTCGTTGGGGCAAAACTTTTTAATTAATGATGCTGTTTGTCCTGCTATGGCAAACGCCGCATGTGATGAAAATACAGGTGTTTTGGAAATTGGTCCAGGTATCGGCGTTTTAACAGTCGAGCTTTCAAAGGTTGCGAAGCGTGTTGTAGCGATCGAGCTTGATGACCGTCTTCGTAAAATTTTACCCATTACTCTAGCTGACTGCAATAATGTTGAGGTTATTTTTGGTGACGCGATGAAGCTTGATTTAAAAGATATTATTGCAGAAAAATTTAGCGACTGCGAAAGGGTTTGCGTTTGCGCTAATCTTCCCTATTATATCACTTCACCAATTATTATGATGCTTTTGGAAAGTAAATTACCAATTGATAACGTTACTGTTATGGTGCAAAAGGAAGCAGCCGAACGTCTTTGCGCTGAAGTGGGCTCACGCGAAGCGGGTGCTATTACTGTTGCAGTAAATTATTATTCCAAGCCTGAAATTTTATTCGAGGTTGACCGTTACAGCTTTATGCCTCCACCAAAGGTTGATTCTTCGGTTATTAAGCTTAATATAAGACCAAATCCGCCCATAAATTTGAATGATGAAAAATCCTTTTTTAGTCTCGTTAAATCGTCATTTGCACAACGCCGTAAAACACTTGTTAATACCGTATCAAACACTATGGGAATTAATAAGGACACTTTAAGACAAGCCCTTGTGGAATTAGGCTTATCCCCTACTGTTCGTAGCGAACAATTAACCCTTGATGAACTTGCAGCATTATCAAATAAGCTTAATAATTAATATTAAAGACCAACTGATTACAAATCAGCTGGTCTTTTTTAATGATTATAATTTTTTAATAAATGTATCAGCTTTTAAAAGTAAATCCTTATTGTTTTGATGGAAAAAACATTCCAAAGCATTATTAAATGTCATTAGTTCAGCGCTTAATAGCTCCTCTTTTTGAAAAACAATATCTTGGTTTTTATATTCGCCCAGAAAATAAACGACTTGTTTTTGAACGTCAATAGAAGGTATGTAATATTCTACCTCTTCCCTAAAGCCGTCAATCAAAGCTGGTTTTAATCCAACCTCTTCAAAAACTTCACGCAAGGCAGTCTCAATTTCTGTCTCATTATTTTCGATATGACCTTTTGGAAAGCCGTAAAAACCGTTAATAGATTTAATTATAACGTATTTAATTGTGTTTTCTTCGCGTGTAAAAACAATTACACCACAGGATTTTTCATTTTTCATCATAATACCTCAAATTTTAACGGTTTTAGAAAGACTAAATGAATATATTACCTTTTCTTTTACAGGCATTTTAAATATTTTTTCAGCAGCCAAGGCATAAATTTCAAGCTGCTGTCCATAAGCATTTGCTAATGCTTCAGGATTGTCAGTACGGTCAGTTTTAAAATCTAAAATTACTACACCGTCATCTTCAATAAAGCAAAGATCAACCGCACCTTGAATAATAATATTTTCATTTGAAAATTTATTGTCAAGGGTGGGGTCAATTACTGTCGCTGAAACCTCGGTTAAAAACTGCATTTCACGCTTTACAAGCTTTGCATTTTTAATTCGGGTAAATATATCGCTTTCAAAAAATCTTTTAAGTGCTGCTTTATCAAGCGAATTATATTCATTTTTGCTGATATATTGCCATTCGTAAAGTCTTTCAATTTCCGCATCAATATCATTGTATTTTGTAAAATCAAAATATTGCATAACACGGTGAATTGCTGTACCTCTATCGGTTGCGGTCATATTGTCTGCACTCATAAATGATGGACGTTGCGAAAAAGCAAATTTGTCGCTTTCCGCCTTGTTTGCAAGAAGTGAAACCGAGGTTTTTGAACGCATGTTTGAAATTTCTTTAAACGGATATTCGTAATTAGTTCGTTCAATAATTTTACTTACAATATCATCGTTTGCCTTGAAATGTTTGTTAGAAATTGTTGTTTTTTCACCTGTAAGATTAACACCATCTATTATGTCAATTTTAACCTTTGAATTACTATCATAAAGCATTATCATATCACCCGCTTCACGTATTGTTTCACCGTTTGGATGAAGCAAAAGCGAAGGTATTAACCAATCTGCAAAGGAGTTGGTTTTTTGAAAAAACGATCCTGAAATTTCACAGTTGTGCATTATTAAACGATTTTTATGTTTTTCAAGTGTTTTTTCAAAATTTTTGAATGATGAAACAATTAATAGCTTGTCCTGTGTACGAGTTAGGGCTACGTACAAAAGGCGCAATTCGTCCTGTATCGAAACGCTTTTTGTAGAATCAATTATAACCTCACGGGAAATGGTTGATAGAGGTTTTTTAAGCTCTTCATCAAAGTATTTAAAGCCTAAACCGTAACCTATGCTGTAGCAGGCGGAATGCTTTGAATCCTCATCGTTAAATCTAGTATCGGTACCGGCAAGAATACAAACAGGAAACTGAAGCCCTTTGGAGCCGTGAATAGTCATAATTTTAACAGCATTACTGCCTGTTGCAGTAGTCTTTGCCACGTCAGAGCTTCGGTTTACAAATTCGATAAACCTCGTAAGCCCCACTTTGCCGTTTTGGGTGTATTGCTGTGCAATTTCAACAAGTAAAATCAGGTTATTTTTACGGCGCGCACCGTCGGGAAAGGCTGAAATTATGTTTAATAATTCAGTTTCAATTAAAAGCCTTGTAATTAGGTCGGGCAATTTTAAGGTTACTGCATAAAGTCGATAATTCTGAATTCTATCTATAAAGCTTTTGGCCTTTAAATTGCCTTTATTTGATGCGTTAATAATTGCCGAATATAAACTACCGTCTTTTTTGTCAGCGCGTATAACGGCTAAATCATCGCATGAAAAAGAGAAAATCGGTGAAAAAAGTAGGGTTAAAAGCTCAATGTCAGAATCGGGATTATCAATAACACGAAGCAATGATAGCATTGTTGATATTTCACTGTTTTCAGTAAAGGAGTCAAGACATATATCAACAGGTATTCCCTGCGTTTTAAGCTCGTTAATTATAATTGGCGCATTTGTAAGTGCACGTAATAAAATAGTAAAATCACCGTATTTTGCACACCTAAGGGTTTTATCATCCTTACGGATAACTTCACCCTCGGCCATGACTTCACGAATATAGTTAGCAATTTGTCTAGCTTCTAAAACCCACGCATTTTCCTTGCTTTCACCAACATTAATAATGCTGTAATTAACGGAAGGTGTGTTTGTTTCGGGGTATGTGGCGGTAGGTATAAGTCTTTCTTCCACGTCATATTTAATTCGACCTGTCTTTTCGGTCATAAACATTTCGAAAAAGTAGTTTATAAAGTCGCAAACCTCGGCTTTGGTACGGAAATTATTTGCTAAAATAATTTTTTGCGCCATAGTTTCGTTGGCTTCATCGACTGAAATGTAACGTTCCTTTTTATTTAAAAAGTTAATAGGGTTTGCACCGCGGAAGGCATAAATACTTTGCTTAACGTCACCAACAACAAACAATTTCTTTTCAAAGTTTGAAAGTACGAAAAACAAACGGTCCTGCAAATCGTTAGTGTCCTGATATTCATCAACCATAACCTCTTTATATTGGTCTAAAAGGTCCTTACCGTCTTCACTAACAACAATTTTGCCGTATTCTTCTTTACATAAAAGTTTTAATGCTAAGTGTTCAATATTGTGGAATGTAAAGGTGTTTTGTTTATTGTATTCGTTAAAGATTGAGGTGTCTAATTCCTTTAAAATTGACACAAATAATTCAACACACGGGCAAAGCTTTTTAAATTGGCTATTAATGAATCCAAAATCGGCGTAGAACAGCTTTGAAAGTGTGGGCAATGTCTTTTCCTTGAATAACTTAAAAGCGTCCTTAAGCACCTTACATACGCGATAAACGCCCATTCCCTTTTTGGCGGTTGGAAGCTTGGGTAATATAAAACAATTAACCGCATTATAAAACGTGTCCCAATCATTAGACTGAACGGCGGTTAATAATGTATCAATATTGTCGCAAAGTAACGAAAGCGTAGGCAAATAATGGTCCGCAAGTTCAGGAACAGCGGTAATAGCATCAATAATATTAACCGAAATATCACGCATTTCGGTGACTAAAGCTCCAGCCTTTGAAAAAGCATAGTTATACCAAATATTTTCAGTTGTAAAATTACCGTTATTATATGCCACTGTTATTGAATCATACCATTTTTCAGGAACGGGTAACTGACGGGAATATTCATAAGCCGACAGTAAAAGCTCGGCTAATTTCCTTTCATCATATTCACCACCGACGATATCGACTAAATCCGAAAAAGTTTTATTCTTACTTTCAATATAACGGTTAATAATACCGTAAACAACCGCTTCATTAATTTGGTTTAAAACGGCATTTTCGCCTATTTTAAAGTCAGGTGAAATACCAAGCTTATCAAAATTTTCACGTACAAGGTCAATACAAAATGAATCAATAGTACAAATTTTAGCACTGCTTAAAAGGTGCTTTTGGCGTAATAATGCAGAAGAATTTGGATGATTTCTACATTCCTCATCAATTCGCTTTTCAATACGTGAACGCATTTCAGCAGCGGCGGCATTTGTAAAGGTTACAATTAAAAGCTCGTCAGCGTTAATGTTGCGGCTGTCGTCGGTTAAAAGCTTAATTACACGTTCAACCAAAACTGCCGTCTTTCCCGAGCCTGCAGCGGCAGAAACTAAAATATTACCCTGTCGGTTAATTGCTAACGACTGGTTGGGTGTTGGTTTAAAAGCCATTATATTTCTGCCTCCTTCATTATTTCAAATACCTCATCATTTGATAGGTCTGGCACCTTGATAATTTCGCTTTCATTAATACCGCAAATTGACTTGAAATCGCAATATTTACAAGCGGGGGCTTCCCTGCCGTCAATTGGCGATATCGCAATATCACCGTTTGAAATAAGGTTGCCTGTTTTACGCATCAGCTTTTCGATATAATCAAAAATTTCACTAAAACCGTTTTCTTCAATATATGTGCTTGAAAGCTTTGAAATTGTACCGTCCTTTTTAAAGCTAAGGGTGGGTACAAACTGCCCTGCATTTGCCTTTTCCATAGCAAAATTAATATCACTGTCACCCTTTATAAGCCCGTTCATTGCAAGACCTTCATCCTTAACGTCACGCTTTGCAGGCATATATAAAATTGCAGCAGCCTTTTCGTCATCAATACCCTGACCACGAATTATTGCATAAAGGTATATTAGCATTTGCATATTTAGACCGTATAAAACGTCGGGTAATTTAAAGCTTTTGGTGCCGGTTTTATAGTCGACAATGCGAATATAACCGTTCCATTCATCAACACGGTCGATACTGCCGTTAATTTTAATTTTACCGTTATCGTATGGAAATTCAAGCTTCACGCCATCAGAAAAACCTATTTTAAATTCACAAGCAACCGGTTTAAAATCACATTGTTTAAAATCCTCGGCAATATGATGCACAACCTCTTTCAGAGAACGTGAAATTCGGCTAATTAGAAATTCAAATTTAGCATCACGAATATAGTCAAATCCCGTTACCTTATTAAGATATTCTTCAATATATTTATCGGTTAAAGTTTCTAATTCGGTTATACTTAATTGTGTAATTTCATATTTGTTTTCAGTAATTAGGCGTTCTAAAACATAGTGAGCAATATTACCACGCTGTAAAACGTTAAATTCGGCAGCTTGTAATTTTTCGGTACGAAGACCGTACTTGCAAAAATAGGAAAAACGGCAACGGTTTACTGTGTCAATTTTGGTTGCCGAGAGGTTAATGTAGTTGCCAAATAATTTTTGTGCATTTTCGGGTGAAATTTTATTTAAGTCCTTATTAACAACCGAAAATATCATGTTATATTTATCGCTATCACTTAATGCGGCTGAAAGTGTAACCGAAGCTTCACCATCACCAAAACGACGACAAAGCTCCGAAAAAGTGGCTGCGTTGGTTTCCGGTAAGTTATTATCACTTAAAATGTTATTCGGCTCAACCAAAACTGTGGGATTGAGCTTTTCGCAAATTGAGTTTACAAAGGGAGAAGGCATTAATTCCTCTCCCTTAACGTTTTTAGTAGCATAGCTAATAAAAACCATTTCACTAGCACAGGTTACGTTTGAATAAACAAGGTAATTTTCATCAATTGCGGCAATTATAGAGTTATCAGATATATCAAGTCCCAGCTCGATAATTTTCTTTCGGTCCTTATTAGCAAAAATACCGCCTGCTTTTACGTTTTGCGGAAAAATTCCTTGATTTGCACCAAGAATAAAGGCAACCTTTGGGCGTGCAGGCTGTATACGGTCTGCCGAGCCAAAAGAAACCTCATCTAAAAACTGTGGTATAACACCAACAGTTTCAATTGAAAGCGCAAGGTTTAAAGCTTCTTGAAATTCATTTTTTGTAATTCCCTTTTCACCAAACGAATTAACAATACCGTCTAATACCCCCATAAAGCGTTCATAACCCTGTTTTAATACATCGGGTGAGAAATCACCATCAATCTCATTAAAACGGTCGCAAAGACTTTTGAGTACGTTTTTTGCATCCGCTTTTTCTAGCAAATTAACAATAGCAGCTGCCATCTGCGTTGCGGTACCGTAAAATTCGGTTTTAAAGTCTAGAATAGGATTAATTGCAGTTAAGCGGAGGCGGTTTATATCGGATAATAACTTATATTCAGCTTCACCCATTTCATCAATGCCAAAGCCACGGGGGTCCATTGTCCATTCTTCAGTCCAGCTTTTTCCGTTAATATTCCATAAAAATGCATAATTTTCAAGTAAGGAAATATCATCAACCGAAAGACAGGTGAAACCGCATTTATGAAAGCGTAAAATATTTTCGGTTGAAAGATCCAACGCTTTAATTGCGGCATCAACTGCAAAAGTAAAAGGTAAAGAATTAAGCGAAACCTTCTTATCGTAAAAACAGCTAATTTCGTTCTTTTTACTAATGTATTCAACCGCTTGCTGATAGCTGTCGGTATCACGTGCAATAATTACAAAATCTTTAAAGCGATAGCCCTTTTCACGCACCAGTCGTCTTATATTACGAAAAACAAATTCAACCTCGTCAAAGGCGGTTTCACATTTACAAACAGTAATAGTATCGTTTAAATCTTCACTTATATCATTGCCCGACATAAGTCTTTCAAGTGCTGAAAGTTTTGGGTTTATATATTTTGAATTTTTAAGAATAATCGGTGTATCGAGCTTATCCTTTTTAACCATATTTTCAAGCTTTGAAATGTTTTTACGCAAATTATAAAATACGTCAAAATCAAGCTGATTTTCAGTATCGTTATTAATTGCAACAAAAACGTCGTCGGCTTGTTTTAGAATACAGTCAATTATTTTAAATTGCTGACCGGTAAATGCTTTAAACGAATCAAAAAATACGGTTTTATTTTTAAAATATTCTACTTTTTGAAGGTTACGGTATACCTTGGTAAGCTTGTCCACAGGATCAATAAATTTTTCACCTAAAATAGCATTATAACTATCAAAAATAAGTGCAATATCCAAAAGCTTGTTTTGTAAATTCTTGTTTTCAGCCATAAGTGCAGTTTTTTTAATATCCTCACTTGTAATGGCGTTTAACTTAAATTCACCAATAGTGTCTAAAATAGATTTAGAAAAATTAAGCGAATGAGCATATTTACCCCATACTAAAAGCTCGTTTTCAAGAGATGATAATACCCGATTCATTAAAACTATTTTATCACTGTCACCAAGTAATTTACCACAAATACCTCCTAATGTTTTAGAAATTTCATCATAAAGTCTTGTAAAGCTTAAAACCTGTACTTTAGCTGCATTATCGTCACCTAAAATATGCAAAACAGACCTTTCGGTTTGAAAGGAAAATTGTTCAGGTACAATTAAAACAACCTTATTTTCAAGTTCTACTTTTTCTTTTATCAAATTTAAAACGGTGGTGGTTTTTCCGCTTGATGGTAAACCGAAAATGAATTTTAGCATTACACTTTCCCCTCTCGCAACAAATATAACACATATAATGTACTCAATTTGTCACATAAGTGTGATGATATTTATAATTAGTAAAAGTAAAACGGCGGGTAAACCAAGAAATGACGAACTAATAACTGTATAATGATTAATTGCAATGTTAAGTCCGGTAAATTTTCGTGTTAAATATAGAATAAGCAATGTTGTAATACCCAAAAAAGCATTAAAAACTAAAAATTTTAGAGGTTTTAGGCTTTTAAAGCTAAATATTAAGGTTAAAAATGCCGTTATACATAAAATAATAATTATAAAATAGCTTAAAAAAGTCATAAAATCACCTAATATAATTGTAGTGATTTAATTATTAAAAAATGATTTAAATTTTAAAATGCCGCCCCAAATTAAAGGGGCGGCTTAAATATTATTTACTGTTTGATGAAACGTCGTTTTCGCCAACAACTGTTACATCGTCAAAAGAGAAATCATCTGAATCAGCATCAAAGTTTTTAGGCCCGCTAAGCTTTCTAAAAGCCATAACTATAATGAAAATAATTAAAACAACAACGCAAAGCGCAGCAACAAGCATTGCAATAAGCAGTACCTTTCCGTTAGTAGAAAGTGATGCAAAACGTGTCATAAAATTATCTTTATCGGGAGTGGTATTAACAGGAGCGTCAACCAAATGAATGTCGGGATAGCGTTGAATGGTGTCTTCCTTACTGTCATAACGGTAAAGACCAAAATCACCGTTTACATAGCAGTAAATATATGCGAAATCAGACATTTCGGCATTAGAATTAAGATAAACCTTTACCGAATAATTGCCAATTTGGCTATATGTTGAATAATAATCACTGGGCATCGTAACATCAGCGGGAAAATCAGTGAAAATATAAAGCTTGTTGTTAAACATTTGATATTTTAATGCTTCAAAGGTTTCAAGCTCGGTATTGTAAAGGTAAGGTGCAATTTCAGTTGTACCCTGCTCACGTAAATAATAAACGGTAAAAACGTTGTCTTTATCACGTAAAACAGGCACCTGTGCGCCGTTATAGTCAATCGTGGTGGGTGTAAAGCCTTGAAGAGCTGCAGTTTCGGGAAGAGTTGTTACAATTTCATAATTTTTGCCCGAAATAACAGTTTCATAGGGATTTGTAGGTGTTGTGTCGGGTGTTGAGGTAACGGGAGGTTCACTTGTAGCGCCCTGTTCACGTCTTGTAACAACAACCGTATAAATTTTTTGACTGCCGTTTTGGGCAGTAACGGTTACCTTGATTGTATTTGCGCCAACGTTTAAGTTGGTAGGATTTGATGAAATATTAACCTTTGCTTTTGTATCGCTTGTTTTTGCATAAAGTGTAATTTTATCAGTTTCGAAAGGCACACTTGCTGTGTAATTAGTTCTTGCAGAAGTAAAATTAGGTGATAATGTACCCGCGTTTAATGAAAGTGAAGAAAGGTTTGCGTTAGCAGGTAATTCAACGTCTTTAACGGTTACATTAACACTTGAGCCACCAAAAGATACATCGTTTACACCGTCAGAAGAATAAAAATCGTCATAAACCTTAATATAACCCGAACCAATTGCTATTGATGTGAGAGTAAAAGTATATGTTTTTGTTTTTTCACCCGATAACGCAGGGTCGATTGTATGTATAACACCTGCAGTACCTTCATGATTAAATTTTGTCGCATCATAACCAAGTTTAAAGTCAAGCGCATACATTGGTTGGTCACTTGATAATCTTACAGTAACATTAATTTTGTTGCCAATTACAACAGTTTGCGAGCTTAAAGAAATTGTCGCAGTGTTGGCAGCAGATGCTTGAAATACAAAAAGAGAACATACAAGCAAAATAGTTATTAAAAGTGAAATAAATTTCTTCATAAAAACATCCTTTATTTAAGTTCTACTAATCCTAACATATGCAATCTTATACCGGCTAAATCACTTACAGTGATTTTTCCGTCGACATTTGTGTCAGCGGCTAATAATTTATCGCCGCTTAAAATCGAGATTTCCAACATATGTAATCTTATAGCGGCCAAATCACTGACCGTAATACTTCCGTCATTATTGACGTCTCCTAATTTGTAAGTGGGTACGGGAGGTGTAGGTGGTGTTACATCATCGGGCTTATCGGGGTCTTCGTCTCCGCTATCTTCCCCACCTTCGCCGCCTGGGTTTTCAGGGTCAGTTGTTGTACCGCCTCCACCATCTCCGTTGTCCTCTTCGGGTGGTGGCGGTGGAGTAGGCTTTTCGGTTGTAATGTTAAGCACACAGTCAGCTAATGCGTTTACGTTAATTGTATAATCGTTTGTATAGCCCGTTGCGGATTTTACTGTTAGTACAACCTTATTATCTCCTTTTACAAGATTATAGGTCATTTCGCTTGAAATACTTGCGGTTTCGGGTACGTTAACGTAAACTGTGGTATCACTTTCAACCTGTAACGCATAACTGTAGGTATAACGTGAAAAAGACGGTGTAAGGCCGTCTACCTCAATAGTATTAAAGAAATAATTATTTTGATTTGCGGTTTTTTCAGGTTGATTTAATGCAGCTTCGGGTAAGCTGTTGTTTTTGTATACAGGAATTCTGAATACTAAACGTGTTGTTTTATCCTCAACATACATTTTACGTAAAAATGATGAAGTTGAAACCTGATCCGAAACGTTTTGCGCGTATTGGTGGTAAATTTTTGAAGGGTTTAATATATTATAGTTTTTGTAAAAATAAGTGTCTTGATTATAGTAAGGGTTACTTGGACTACTGTTAACGTAACCGTCAGCATATTTTTTAGCACCGCCAATAATTGCAGCCGAACGGGTTGTCCACCCTGCGTTGTAGGCATATTTAGCGCCGTTGTTGAGCTTGTCGGCTTCTGTTGTACCACTAACACCAAAGTTAAAATAGTTATATACTGTAACAACTGTACCGTCTTCTTTTTCATAGGGTACACCGTGAGCAAATTTTGAACCATTTGTTCCCTGCTCTTGAATAAGAATAGATGCTAAAATATAAGGGTTAACACCAGCTTGACGCGCAGCTTCCATAATTACAAGGGCAAAGTCGCCGCCGTATGCTATATCATTAGCATCAACGTAATTGTTTTGCATGAAGCGACCCTTTAATAGCTCGCGTAATCCTGCAATTGACTGTGAATTAGTATCATAGCTTTGCTTCATAAATATGTAGGCATCGTTAGCGTTAAGGAAGTTGCGTGGGTCTAAATAATAAGCAATAACCTCACGCGAAGCGCCGTACCATCGGCCGTCGGTTACGGCATAAGCACCTGTGTTCCAGTTAAAAGAGCCAGTTTCCATTGAACGCCAAGAATTATATTGGTTTTCAACTAATTTTCGTGGGAAAATATTTTCAAGCGCAATGGCTTCAGCATAAGTAATGCTAATATTATCGGCTGTAAATATCCAATTTGGATATTGCTCGTGCAGGGCTGTTAGATAAGGGTGATAATTTTCGGGAAATTCAGCCAATTGTTCTTCAAAGGTTTTATAAACGATTTCCTCTTCTTCCTCATCGGGTGGTGTTATTGTGTGGGTGGTAACTGTTATTAAATCCTCACGAACGTAACCTGTATATGTAACACCGCCCGTTATAAATGTAACATTATACCAGACATAAGCCTTTTGTGTTGCGGTATTTATCTTGTTATTAATATCATTTTTATTACCAAGCACTGTAACAGAAGTACCATCGTTTAATAAGTATACTTTATTTGCTGTAGTACCTGCGTCAGAACGCAAAATAACGCCTGTTTTTTTATTCCCAGGCTCGGTAATTACACCAACCGTAATGGTAATAGGCTCCTGCTTTTCTTCCTCTTCGGGCTGTGTTTTAGTATTTGTAACTGTATTAGTTGTAGTGTTATCGGTTTCGGTTGCAACAACTGTAAATACTGCTGAAAATAATAGTAACATACAAATCAAAACCGCAAGCAGTTTTTTAATCAACGGTACAGCACCTCCGTAAAACAAAATTATCACAAATATATTATATAATAAAATTATAATATTGTCAATTGTATAAAAAAGGAACGGAGCCACTCTTTAAAAGTAGCTCCGTTTTCTAAAATGTTAAAATTACAATTTTCTTGCTTCTAAATAAAAGCGTTTATCCTCGGCGTGACCCATTGAAAAGGTTTTTCTAGGTAATGCACCGTCAAGCTTCACAGTGTCGAAAAGCTCGTTCTTTTGCATACCGTTAAATATAAAACCAACGGTATTTTCAGCCTTGCAAAGCTTGTAAACAACGTCTTCACCGTGAATATAATCGGTTTCGCCCTGTGGGTTTTCATCTAGATATTTTTGAAGAGTTGCAACGGCAAGATTACCTGTGGGCTTAATTGAAATTTCACGCACGGTATCACCGTAAACACAGGTGAACTTTTGTGCATCAGCGCCAAAATATTCCCCGCCAGTTTTTTCAATGAAATCGTTAATTAACTGTTCGGGGTTGACACTGAAAATAACACGATAAATAGGCTCAAATTCCAATGAATCATCGTGAATATTTACAACCTCAACCAAAGCATATCTTGCGTTTTCGGTTTTATTAATTCTATAACATTCTTTTGCGGTGGCAAGCGAATGGTTACCGTCGCCAACTGCAAAAAGCATTTTGTCTTCGCTGTTTTCAATTAGCTTTTCAAGGGCTAAGCTAATTTTTTCAGCCTCTTCCCCTTTAACTGCATAGCCTTTAATACTACCACTGTTTTGCATAAGTGGAAAATCGTAAAGCTTCTCAAAACCATCACATTTTTCAGTTAATGGCTCAATAACGGTTTTATTAATATCGTCAATTAAAAGCATTATATGGGGCATTTCAATCGGTGCGTCGCGTCTAATTTCAACACGAGGCGGAATTCTTTCCAAAACGGTAGCTTCAGTAGCCCTTATAAGTGCCTTTTCACCCTTTATGTACGAATAATCATCAAGGTCAATAAGACCAACAATACCGCGTCTTACACGTCCATCCTTAAGGGTGCGTTCAACGTATACAAAAGTATCTTCTATTTCATTAAAAACGCCGTCAGCCAAGTATTTTTGCATATTTTCGTTAATGCTTGCAACCGCATTCGCATTATCCTTTGAAAGATAAACCTCAGGCAAAACGATATTAAGTGCTGAAGGCTTGTCCCCGACCGTCTCCTTAACCTCTTGCCAATAATTTGGTTCAGAGGTATATTGGTCACAGGCAACTACCGACCATTTTTCAAAATCAGTCTTAGGTAATAAGATATTTGCAGGTAAAAAGTGTTTATTCATAAAGTCACCCTTAAAATTATTTATAAAAAGAAATTTCAACCGCTGAAACAAAATCATTTGTTAAATCAATGTATACACGTATTTTATTGCGTCGGTCAGCCTTTGAAATAAAGTAGTCAAAATAGTAATTATCTTCAGTCACAGCATAAAAATGTGACGGCGTGCCGAGTATAGTTATAACATCAGTCACTGTAGAATAATTATCAATACCATTTACGTTAAAATGAACGATATTGCGTGTGTTAAGGCTATTTTCCAAACGAATTTTTGCAATATTACAGTTATTAAGTCGTTTTGATTTGTTTGAAGAATTATAAAATAAAGCAGTAAACGACGAATTAAAATCAGCGAATTTTAGGGTAATGGTTTCCTTAGCGAAAATATAAGAATTTTCGTTATATTCGCTTCCCTCTTGAATAACAAATTCACTTTTTTTAAGTTCTTCAAGTGTTGTTGGCACATTAATTTTTTTATCGTTATAAGTAACGTTAAATTTGAATTTTTTACCAAGATATTCGTTTGAATAATTTTCTTCATCAAAAAGACTAATATCGATATAATTTGCCATTTTTTTATCAAGAGAAATTATATCAGGTAACTCATTATACGAACCTGTATCTTCAACCTTCTCACCCTCTGATAAATCAACGTTACCGTCGGGTATTAGCTTACAAGCCGAAAGGCTGAAAAGCATAGCTAAAATTAATACGGTGGCTAAAAATTTTCTTAATTTCATTAATTTTTCTCCATTAAATTAGTTATATTTTTATTTTATTAAACTAAAGTACAAAAGTCAAGCCGTTTTTATGCCAAATTTTCAGATAAAAAACTGTTTATTTCATTTGTTACACGTTCAGTTTCTACAAGATAGCTTAAACCGTGGTCAGCCTCTTTTACAAAAATACCTTTGCCGTATTTTCCTGCCGCTTTTAAGGCTTCACGACTCATTTCAACGGGTACGAATGCATCTTTTTCGCCATGAATAAAAATAATTGGTGTTTTGTTATTTTTTAAAGTATCAACTGTGCTTTCATAAATTGAGAAGTGGCCGAAAATGTGTGTCATTGCATTCAAAAACGGCATATAAAATTTAGCGTTAATTTTAAAACGGTCATAACCAACCTTTCGAATAATTGCTTCGGGTGATGTGAAACCGCAGTCGGCAATAACACATTTAACGTTTTGGGGCAAATCGCGTTTAAGCGCAAAAACAACTGTGCCTCCACCCATAGAAACACCGCTTAAAACAATTTGCTTGGGATTGTATTTTTTATTTAAAAATTCCGCCCAGTCTTTTACATCATAGGACTCTTTAACCCCAAAAGTAATTAACCTTCCCTCGCTTTTACCGTGGCTTCTTTGGTCAATTAACAGCACGTTAAATCCAAAGTCATAATAATATTTAAGTGCACCGCTAAAGTCATGTTTGCCGTTTGAGCGATAACCGTGGACTAAAATAATCGTTTTATTGGAATTATTGGTGTAATATCTACCGTAAAGCTTTAATCCATCAAACGAAAGAATTGATACCTCTTCATAAGGGTGATTATCAATAAATTCAATGCCAGGACGTAATTTTTCTATATACGGTCTTAAATAATTAGAGGTTTCAACATCCCCTATATTTGCACCGTTTTTACGAACAAAAGCCATTCCGAAAAAGACAAAAAGTAATGCAATAAATAGAATTACAAATAAAATTAAAACAAAATAAATCCACATAAAATTCACCAATAATATAATACCACATTTTTTAAAAAAGTACACAAAAATAAATAAGGAAAATACGGCAAGTGCAAAAAGCACTTGCCGTATTTTCGGTATAATAAAGGGAGATTACTTCTTTTTAGGGGCTTTAATTTTGTTAAGCTTTGAATTAAGGTCTAAAAGCTGTTCCTTAGTAAACTTAAAATCCATCATACCGCCCATAAGCGTGAATAAACGTAAAACGGTAAAACCGCCCATCATAGACATCATATCAGGTCCAATTTCAAAGCCCATAGCTTCCATTTTGCCATCTTTACCCTTGCCACCCATAAGCTTGCCTGCAAGTGACATAAAGAGCATTTTACCCTGTAAGGTTGCAAGAACATCGCTCATTTTATCGTTGAGTGATAAATATCCATCACGGGTTTCAATGTCAAACCAGTTGAGAATAGCACCCTTTTCTTTAAGACGATAATCTTCGTTAAAGGTTTCAACCTTACGGATTTTACCGCAATCCTTAAATTCACCTGCAACTGCAACTAATTCGGTTTCGCCTATATTTTCAACTTCAAAATAGAAGAAATGGTCTTCGGCTGTCTTTTTACCTACTGATACGCCGTTTGCAAAAAGCTCAACCTCGGGCATATTTGAATAAACGGTAACCTTAGTTACGTCCTCTACACGGTCGATATAACGCTTACCGCAAAGGTGAACAAACTTTTCATCAGAAAGCCATGCTTTATAAGCATAGAAGGAGTCTTTTTTATACTTGCGGTCAATTGTTACAAGACCCTTATGGTTTTGACCGTTTTCGCCGCCTTCGTTACGAGCATCTGCACCGAAGTCGAACATATTCCAAACGTGTGTAGCCCATAAGTATTTACGGCTGAAGAATTGTTTAATTAATTCTTCGTGATAATATGCCTGATATTCTTCAGTATAGTCGCCCTGCATTGGTGTTGAAGTATGCCAATTAAGCGCTTCACAGCCGTATTCCGAACAACCAATAGGAATATTTGGATGCATTTTATGGAACTTATCAAACCACGGACCATTCATATTTGTTTCGCCGCCATACCAACCAAAATAATGGTTATAGGAAACAACGTCGGGAATTAATAAATACGGATCATCCATTTTGCACATTGATACTGCAGCAATAGTGGTAAGACGGGTTTTGTCCATTTCGTGACACATATCGTTAAGTATGCGGTGGTTTTCGAGTAAATCATCATCACTACCGCCAATACCAATTTCGTTTGAAAGACCCCAAACAACAATAGAAGGATGGTTATAGTTTTGACAAACAAGCTCCTTCATTTGTGAAATTGTATTTTCGCGACCTGTGGGCATATGCTTTGAAATATAAGGGATTTCAGCCCAAATTACAAGACCGTATTCATCGCATAAATCATAAAAATATTGATCGTGCTGATAGTGCGCTAAGCGGATAGTTGTAGCACCCATTTCATAAATAAGTTCAATATCTTCTTTATGGTCTTCTTTGGAAAGCGCATTACCCTTGCCCCAACGGTCCTGATGGCGTGAAACACCGCGCAAAGCATATTCCTTGCCGTTTAAAATAAAGCCGTTTTCAGGGTCAATTTTAAAGGTACGGCAACCAAAACGAGTGCAAACATTATCAATAACAAAATCACCCTCTAAAATTTCAGCTTCACAGCAGTAAAGATAAGGGTCGATTCGGCCGTTCCATAAATGCACGTCTTTAATTTCTAAGTTAGCAACACCATTGACTGCAATGGCAGATGTGACTTCGTTTTCTTCCTTGTCGTAAACAGTAACCTTAACGATTTGACCTTCCTTAAGGTTATTAGCATATGCTTCAACTGTTACCTTAGCATCGTTACCAATAATTTCAGGTGTAACTTTAATACCGGGTGCGCCATAATATTCCAAATCAAAATGTGCGTCGTTCACACAAATAATATTAACGTCACGATAGATACCGCCGTAGAAAGTGAAGTCAGCCATTTGGGGATATACCCTGTCGTTTGCACTGTTATCAACGGTAATAACAAGTAAATTCATCATTTCAAGATTATCAGTTAAATCGACACGCCAGGTTGAATAGCCACCGTCGTGATTAGCAATCTTTTTACCGTTTAAATAAACATCAGCTGATGAGTTGGCACCCTGAATTTCAAGAAAATATTTATCAGCCTCGGGTAAATCGGTCTTATTAAAAGCCTTTGCATAATAACCAGTACCACGGAAATAGTCGTTATCTCCGTCCATACCGTCAATAGCATTCCAACAATGCGGAAGGTTTACAAAATCCCAATTTTTAGGCATTTCAGCGGGGATTTCAGTTGCTAATTTTGTGAATGCCCATTTAGAATTAAAGTTAAAAATTTTGCGCATATTTTTCCTCCAAGAAAGTCTGAGTAATCAGCGCACATAAAACAGGCGCCGATTATATTTTGATTATTTTTCGTTTGACATTGCAGAAAGCTCTTCATTCATTTTAGCTAAAGTTTTCTTATCAAGATTGTAAACAAGACCTAAACCGATAAACTGAAGAAGTGCGGAGAAAGTAAAAGTACCTGCAACAAGGTAACGCATATTAATTGCAACATTCCAAGCTTGATTACCTTCGTCGGCACCAACGTAACCTAAAGCAACCATTATAATAAGAACGAGTGAAGGACCAATGCCCTGTGCTAGCTTACGGAAGAAGGAATGAAGTGAATATACTGTGCCCTCTTCACGTGCACCTGTTTTCCATTCGTTATAGTCGATTGCATCACCCATCATAGCCCATGATACTGTTGAGTAAATACCGAGACCGAGTGAATAAATTAGCTGACAAATAATGTAAATTAGAAGGTCAAGCTTTGTGTTATTAGGTGTTATGATAAATAAACCTAATGCTGCAATAATAGAACAAATAGAGCCAAAGGTTGCAAGCTCTTTTTTACCGAATTTAGCAACCATGGGACGCGCTAACGGAGTAAAGAAAATGATAGGAATCATTGCAAATAACTGTACGATACCTGAAATTTTTACGTTATTGTAATAAGATTGGAAAATAACAGTAACAGCGGTTGTTGCTCCTTGCATACCGATAAACATACCCATTGCTGCAATTGTAGCACCAACAGCGGGACGGTTTTTAAGGAAGTTCCAAAAAGCTTTGAATACATTGAATTTGGGTGCTTCTTCAGAAAGGTTAACCTCCTGTTCAACACGAATTGTAGTATTACGAATCATAAATTGGAAGCAAATAAAGCCTAAAATGCCCATAATAAGTGCAGCAATAAATACGCGTTCACCGATAAGATTATCATTTGAATCATATATTATGAATGGAAGAATAACCATTGGTAGCATATTGCCGAAGATAGAGCCAACTGAACGCCAAGCAGAAAGTGATGCACGGTCCTTAACATCGTTAGAAATCAATGAAAGAAGCGAGCCGTAAGGAACGTTTGCAACTGTATAGAAAGCATCCCATACTACGTAACCGGCAATAAAAATTATAAATTTAGCCCATGTAGGTGCATTTGGAAATGGTAAGAAGCAGCAAGCACCGCCAATAATAAGGCCGATAGAGCCAGCCCAAATGTAGGTCAGGAATTTATTGCGTTTATACTGATGTCTGTCAGAGTCAATAACTGCACCGATAAGAGGGTCATTAATTGCGTCCCACACCTGAACAACAATAAGTAATAATGCATACCATAAATCCATGCCCATAAACTGTGTCCAGAAGATAGACATTGTACCCTTTAAGGCGAAGGACATATTACAGCCCAAGTCACCTGCAGCATAGGCAACGCTGTCACGAATTCCAAACTTTCGATAACCGTTTGCATCAAGCTTAGGGGATTTTTTAGCCATTTAAAAACAACTCCTTAAAAAATGTAATTAAGGGCACCATTGCCCATAGTGGCATAATAATATTATAATGTAACCAAATAATATCGGTTAGCACGATTTTTAGATTTTTTTGTATAATTTTTATATAAAAGTTAAAAAATGTTGAAATGTATTGTTTTTTGTACTATAATTTTCCCATAAGTTTATTTGTTTTGTCTTTTTTGCATAAAAGGTGAGGTGTTATTTTTGTATTACGAAAAAGAATTTGTTTTTATGAAAAAAATATTGGAAAAAATTAACATTAGGCTTAACGTTATAAATTTTGACACCATAATTGATGATAACTATAATATTGCTTTTCACGGTATTGTTAAATTGCTTAATAAACAAAAAAGATTTTGTGATTATTTCCCCGAACTAAAGGAACGTACATTATATAAGGTAAGCGATATTTTAGGATGTCACTATATTTTTATTAGAACACTAATTATGGATGAAGATAGAATTATTATTATTGGTCCGTTTTTATTGCAGGAAATAACACACGTAAAAATTTTAGAAAAAGCCGAACAATTAAACTTTAACCCTCAAACACTTTCACAATTGGAATACTATTATTCTTCGGTGCCAGTTTTACGTGATGAAGGTCAATTTTTCGCTATTATTAATACGTTTAGCGAACATATTTGGGGCGGTGTTGACAGTTATTCGGTTGTTGACCTTGACCATGATGATGCTTCCCTTTTGACTTTTGATAAACAGGAAAAAAATTTGCGTAACGAAAATGATGTCAACTGGAAAATTGACTTAATGGAAAAATGGTATGAATATGAAGAGCAACTTTTGCTTGCAGTTTCTAAAGGTCAAATTCACAAAGCTGAACAAATGCTTTCTTCCTTTTCTACCCTTGCTTTTGAAAATCGTATAAGCGATGACCTTCGAAATTTTAAAAATTATTCAATTATCATGAACACTCTTCTTCGTAAGGCGGCGCAGGACGGCGGTGTCCACCCCATTCATTTGGATAAAATTTCATCTGATTTTGCAAAACGCATTGAACAAATGTCATCGGTTAATACTGTTAAACAAATTATGACACAAATGCTGAACGATTATTGTCGACTTGTGCGAAAACATTCAATTAAACAATATTCCTCATTGGTGCAACGTGCTATAATTAAAATCGAAGGTGATTTGACTGCCGATTTAAGCCTTAAAGAGCTTGCACAGCTTAATAACGTGAGCACAAGCTATTTTTCTGCCCTATTCAAAAATGAAACGGGTCAAACGCTTACTGATTACGTTAATAATCAGCGAATTAATTACGCAAAGCATTTATTAAAAACAACAAATTTACAAATTCAAACCGTAGCACAGCTTTGTGGAATTTTAGATTTACATTATTTTTCTAAATTATTTAAAAAATACGTTGGGAAAACACCCAAAGAATATCGTGAAATTAAGACATTAATTTAATGATATTTATACCAAGTATATTTAAAAATATTATGTTATCTTTTTATTAATATAAATTATTAAATCACAAAAGACTTAATTGCTTTTAAATAATAACTATTATATAATTTAATGGTGATTACTCTTATTTCATAAAATGGAGGGAAATTCGATATGAAAATGACATTTCGTTGGTACGGCGAAGGTAACGACCGCATCAAGTTATCTGACATTAAACAAATACCGGGCGTAGACGGTATTGTTTGGGCGCTTCACCATAAAATGCCGGGTGAAGTGTGGGATGTTGACGAAATTGCTGAGGTGAAACGCCAACTTGACGAATACGGCTTTAATATGGACGTGGTTGAATCGGTTAACGTACATGACGATATTAAAATCGGCTTACCTACACGTGACGTTTACATTGAAAACTACAAAACAACTATTCGTAATCTTTCAAAATTTGGTGTTAAGGTAATTTGCTATAACTTTATGCCAATTTTCGACTGGACAAGAAGTGACCTTTTCCACCCTGTTGGTGATGGTTCAACTGCTTTATTTTACGAAAAGAATATGATTCAAGACGATTATAACGCAATGGCAAAGTATATTCTTGACTTTACCGAGAAATATAATATGTCCTTTCCCGGATGGGAGCCTGAGCGTATGGCAAAGCTTGATGAGCTTTTCAAGGCTTATGAAGGCGTTGACCACGAAAAGCTTTGGGCAAACCTTAAATACTTCCTTGAAGCAATTATGCCCACCTGCCGTGAATGTGATATTAAAATGGCAATTCATATGGATGATCCGCCATGGGATATTTTTGGTCTTCCCCGTTTGCTTATTAACGAAGCCAACATTGACCGCTTTTTGAAAATGGTTGATGATGAATATAACTGCTTAACACTTTGCTCGGGCAGTCTTAATGCTGACCCCAATAATAACGTTGCTGAAATTGTAAGAAAGCATTGTGACAGAATTGCCTTTGCCCATATAAGAAATGTTAAGCATTTCGAAAATGGCGACTTTTCCGAAGCAAGCCACCGCGACTGTGACGGTGACACGGGTACTTTAGAAATTTTAAAGGCTTATCACGATTGTGGCTTTGATGGCTATATTCGCCCTGACCACGGTAGACATCTTTGGGATGAAGGTCCAGGTAATGTTCGCCCAGGTTACGGTTTATATGACCGTGCGCTCGGCATTATGTATATGCTCGGTGTTTGGGATAGTCTTGATAAATTTAAAAATTAAGCAGGAGGCAATAATAATATGAATCTTCCAATTAATATTGATTACACAGGTAAGGTAGTTATTGTAACAGGTGCGGGCGGTTTAATTTGCGGTGCTATGGCTAAAGCCTTTGCACAGTCAGGCGCTAAGGTTGCGGCACTTGACCTTAATGAAGAAGCCGTAAAAAAATTAGCCGATGAGCTTAAGGCAGAAGGCTATATTTGCGAAGGCTATAAAGCAAACGTTTTAGAAGCAGAAGCACTTGAAGAGGTATATAAGGCTATTAAAGCTGACCTTGGTGAATGTGATATTCTTGTAAACGGCGCAGGCGGTAATAATCCCCGTGCCACAACCGATAATGAATATCAGCACGAAGCAAAGGCGGGCGGAAAATCCTTCTTTGACCTTGACAGCTCGGGTGTTGACTTTGTTTTCAAGCTTAACTTCCAAGGCACGCTTATTCCGACACAGGTTTTTGCTAAGGATATGGTTAAAAATAATAAGGGTTGTATTTTAAACATATCTTCAATGAATGCTTATACTCCCCTTACAAAAATCCCTGCATATTCAGCAGCAAAGGCGGGTATTTCTAACTTTACACAATGGTTGGCAACACATTTTGCAGGCACAGGTATTCGCTGTAATGCAATCGCCCCCGGCTTTCTTGTTTCGGCACAAAACCGTGCTTTGCTTTTTAACGAGGATGGCACACCCACTGCTCGAAGTGCTAAAATTTTAAATGGGACACCAATGAACAGGTTTGTTGATGCGGATGAGCTTTTAGGTGCAACACTTTTCTTGTGTGATGAACGCTCAGCATCGGCAATTACCGGTGTAGTTTTACCAATTGACTGCGGCTTCGCAGCATATTCAGGTGTATAAAGGAGAAATAAAAATGGAAAAATTTGTTCCGGTTGTAGTAATTAAAGAATTAGAAGAAACGGAAAGGATTTTAACTGCACTTCGTGCAAACGGCATTAACTGTGCCGAAATTACTTTTCGTACCGCTTGTGCGGCTGAAGCAATTTCA
>JAGAPJ010000005.1 GCA_017623315.1 Clostridia bacterium
TTGACCACGAGCAAGAGGGCTCACACATTCAGCTTGGTGTTGAGGTTGCTAAAAAATACCGTGAAAATGATACCGTTGTTAACGCTATTCACGCTCACCACGGTGAAGTGGAAGCTAAAACCCTTATTGCTTGCATTGTTCAGGCGGCAGATGCTATTTCAGCCGCACGTCCAGGTGCCCGTCGAGAAAACATTGAAAGCTATATTAAAAGACTTGAAAAGTTGGAGGAAATCGCCAATTCCTTTAACGGTGTTGAAGGCTCGTTTGCTATTCAAGCAGGTCGCGAAATCCGCATAATCGTTAAACCCGAGGTTGTAACTGAGGACCAAATGGTACTTATGTCACATCAAATTGCCGAAAGAATCGAGAACGAACTTGAATATCCCGGTCAAATTAAGGTTAACGTTATCCGCGAAAGCCGCGCCGTTGATTACGCTAAATAATTTAAAAACCTTGCAAGAAAATTCTTGCAAGGTTTTATTTATTGTTTTGTTCTTTTTAATAACACTACCGTTTCTACATGAATAGAGTGTTATAGTTACATATCATTTCTTCCTTGATAGGCAACACACGACCTCAACGTGCTCGGTATGCGGAAACATATCGACAGGTTGAATTTTGCGAACACCGTAGCCGTTACGGGTGAAATATTTCAAATCTCGTGCAAGGGTTTCGGGGTTACAGGAAACATACACAACTCGTTCGGGCGAAAGAGTTATAACCGATTTCATAAAACGTTCGTCACTGCCGGCTCTGGGTGGGTCCATAATAACAACGTCGGCCTTTTCGCCTGCCGCCGCCATTTCTACCATAAAGTCACTCGCATCGGCAGTATAAAATTCGATATTGTTTATATCGTTACGTTTGGCATTGAATTTAGCATCCTTTACCGCGTCAGCATTTAATTCAACACCGATAACCTTACCCGCATTTTTTGAGGCCAGAATACCAATTGTACCTGTGCCGCAATATGCGTCAATTACAGTTTCATTCCCCGTAAGCGCCATATACTCAATTGCTTTGCCGTAAAGTTTAGTCGTCATAACGGGGTTTACCTGATAAAACGATTTTGGCGAAATACGGAACACACATTCGAAAATTGTATCCTCAATATACCCGTCACCATAAAGGGTAATGTTTTTTTCGCCTAAAACAAGGCTTGTGAATTTATTGTTTACATTCTGAACAATTGTTGTGATTTCGGGATGTCTTTGCAGTAATGCGTTTATAAACGAACGGCTTGACGGAAAGACCGAAGTTCCCGTTACAAGCACAACCATAATCTGCCCCGTGTAATAGCCCTTGCGGATTAAAACGTGGCGCAAAAAACCAGTCATATTGTTTTCATCAAACGGCTTTAATTTAAAGGATTTTAAAAGCTTGCGGATAGTAACTATTATTTCATCGGCCTGCTTATCCTCTATCATACATTCATCAATCGGTACGATTTTGTGGGTGGACGACTGATAAACACCCGAAATTATACCTGTTTTGTCCCTACCAAAAGCGGCTTGAACTTTACAGCGGTAATGGGTGGGATTTTCCATACCGATAATTTCTTTAACACGGCAAAACTTTCCAAGTAATTTAATGCACTTGATTTGCTTATATTTAAGTTGCTCGGGGTAGGTCATATTTTGCAAATGACAACCGCCGCATTTTTTATAATGAGGACAGCCATTACCCTTGCCTACTCGTATTGGCTTTACCGCCTTTTTCACAGCCTTTTTGCCGTTATTTTGCATAACTTTCTCCTTT
Source organism: Clostridia bacterium (assembly GCA_017623315.1). Taxonomy (GTDB): domain Bacteria; phylum Bacillota; class Clostridia; order Oscillospirales; family Acutalibacteraceae; genus UBA737. The sequence continues at coordinate 1,759 of JAGAPJ010000005.1, forward strand.
GATTTATCATTTCCGTAAGGAAATATATCAATCAGCAAATTATCATTTATTTGTTAGTTTTATTCCGAAAATCTTCCCAAGATTTTGTCACCTCTTCAGGATCCCTAATACTATACATGTTTCCATTTTCGTCTAATGTAAAAATATTTTTAAAACAATCTGGCATATCATTATATTGTTTTTCTAATTGTTTATTAAACAAATAAAAACACTCATAATCATAATGCTTCAACAAGTATGGCATTAAGAAAATCGAACGCATACTTTCATATTCTTGATAATCATAAGGTGTTTTTTCGGGTCTTTTCTTTAATAATTCTAACATTTTAGACATCAAAAGTTCTACTTCTTTTTCATCCGCATATGCAGAATATCCTCTGACAGCAGAAAGTTTCATATCAAGATATCTTTCTTTTTTAAATGCTTTAAGAAAAAATTCTTTACCATCATTTGGCAAATCACATATTAGTTGCTTTAATATTTGATTTCTTGCATATAAATCTTTAGTTTGAAAATACTCTTCCATTAACTTATCTTCAAGATTTTTCATGTTAATCTCCGTAAATTTATTACTATTTCTTTGACAACAAGCAAACCGCTTCACAATGACTCGTCCTTGGGAATAAGTCAGCCGGGGTGTACTCTACCAAGTTATACCCTTCTTCCCCGAAAATTTTAATATCACGTGCAAGGGTTGCGGGGTCGCAAGAAATATAAACCACACTATCAACGCAAAAATCGTTTGCAATAATTCTAATAAGCACACTATCACAGCCCTTTCGCGGTGGGTCAACAATTACCGTGTCAGGCTTTATTTTTTCTTTTCTTAAAGCTTCAGCCGCTGTTTTAGCATCACCGCAAATAAATCTTGCGTTATTAATTCCGTTTTCCTTTGCGTTAAATTCGGCATCCTTTACCGCCGCTTCAATAATTTCAACACCTATAACCGATTTTGCTTCTTTCGCCATTGAAAGACCGATTGTACCGGCCCCGCAGTAAAGGTCAATTATATTCTTGCCATCGGGTTTTGCATACTCAGCCGCCTTTTTATAAAGCTTATTTGCCATAACGGTGTTAACCTGATAAAAAGACAAGGGCGATAATCTAACCTTAACACCCGCCAAAGTGTCGCTTATATAATCACTACCGAAAAGGGTTTCGCATTTATCACCCAAAATAACGTTTGTGTCTTTATTATTCATATTTAAAACAACACTTTTAAGCGCGTCCCCACACGTTTCTTTAAGTCGTTCAATAATAATTTCACTTTTTGGCAAAGTGTCGCCATTTATAACAAAGCAAACCATAATTTCGCCGCTAATTTCACCCTTACGAATGTATAAATGGCGCAGAAGTCCATTATGCTTTTCCTCATTATAAATGCTGATAGAATACTGCCTTACAAAACTGCTTACAGCATCGGTAATTTTTGAGAAGATTTCGGGCTGTAAAACGCAGTCCTCACATTCAATAATGCGGTGAGAATGAAAAGCGTAAAAACCCACTCCCCCATTTTCGCTTAAGGGATATTGCGCCTTGTTGCGATAGCGGTCACATTCATCATACAAAATTGGTTGCGGTGTTAAATCAACACCGCCAATACGCTTAATAACCTCGTAAACCTTATTGGATTTAAGCTCCAATTCAGCTTTATAACCGATATGACGGAAAACGCAGCCGCCACAACGGTTAAAATAAGGGCAGTTATTTTCTATTCTTTCTTTTGATGGGGTGATTATTTCTAGTGCTTTGCCGTAAGCATAGTTCTTTTTAACCTTAAGAACTTTTACCTTTACTACATCACCAACTGCTGTAAGCGGCACGAAAACAGCCATACCATCAAGCTTACCGACACCGCTTCCTTCATTGGTAACGTCAATTATTTCAAGGATAAATTCGTCATTTTTACGCACATTCACCCCACCTTTCTCTTTTTTTAAAAGTATACCATAAAAGGTAAAAAAATAAAAGCCCGTTTGGGCTTTTATTTTAGTTAATACCTAATTTTTGAGCATCCGCAACAGCAATGCCCTTATTCTTAAGAATAGCTGCAACCTCGTCAGCATCGGCAAGCTGTAAAATCATATAAGCGTTTTCATCGGCGTGACCGAAAATTGAATACATATAGCTTACATCAACATTTGCGTTTGCCAAAACCTGTAAAAGTGTGTTAAGACCACCCGGAATATTAGGTACAGCCACTGCCAAAACTTCGGTAGTAGTAGCAATTGCGCCGTTTTCCTTTAAAACCTCTAAAGCCTTTACGCTGTCATCAACAATAATACGCAAAAGACCATAGTCGGTGGTTTCAGCAATGTTAAGCGCACGAAGGTCAATTTTATTATAAGCTAAAAGCTGGGTGATTTCCAAAAGGCGACCTGCCCTGTTTTCCAAAAATACGGTAATTTGTTTAATTGCCATAATTCATTTCCTCCTAAATCTTACGCTTGTCAATTACACGAACGGCTTTGCCTTCGCTTCTGGCAATAGACTTTGGCTCAACAAGGCGAACCTTTGCATAAATACCAAGCATTGCCTTAAGGGCTGCAACAAGGTTCTTTTCCTTCTCGGTAATACTACCGAGCGAGTCAGAGAAGATTTCAGGTGTCATTTCAACCAAAACCTCAATTGTGTCACTGTGGTTCACACGGTCAACAACAATTTGATAGTTTGCGGGATAGCCGTTTTCCAAAAGCACAGCTTCAATCTGTGACGGGAACACATTAACGCCCTTAACGATAAGCATATCGTCGCTTCTTCCCATGGGCTTATGCATTTTAACAAGGGTACGACCGCAAGAGCATTTTTCACGGCTTAAAACGGTGATATCCTTTGTGCGATAACGCAAAAGCGGGAACGCTTCCTTCGTAATTGAAGTGAACACCAATTCACCCTGACTTCCTTCAGGTAAAACCTCTAGGGTTTCGGGGTCAATAATTTCAGCAATAAAGTGGTCTTCGTTGATGTGCATACCTGTTTGTTCGCTACATTCAAATGCAACACCGGGGCCGCTGGTTTCGGTAAGACCGTAAATATCAAAAGCCTTAATACCAAGCTTTTCTTCAATATCGTGGCGCATTTCTTCACTCCACGCTTCAGCGCCGAAGATACCTGCCTTTAATTTGATTTGGTCACGGAGTCCGCGTTCGTGAATACTTTCAGCCAAATATTCAGCATAAGAGGGTGTACAGCAAATAATAGTAGCGCCCAAATCGGTCATAAACTGAAGCTGACGGTCAGTATTACCCGAAGACATAGGAAGTGTTAAGCAGCCAACCTTATGGCTACCGCCGTTCATACCGGGACCGCCTGTGAAAAGGCCGTAGCCGTAAGCAACCTGACAAACATCTTCATTTGTACCGCCTGCAGCAACAAGTGCGCGCGCACAGCAATCCTCCCACAAATCAACGTCGTGCTGGGTATAAAACGCAACAACGCGCTTGCCGGTTGTACCTGAAGTTGACTGAATTCTTACACAATCGGCAAGGGGTTTTGCCAAAAGTCCGTAAGGATATGCATCTCTAAGGTCGTCCTTTGTTAAAAAGGGCAGCTTATGTAAATCTTCAATGCCCTTAATGTCGTCTGGTGTTAAGCCCTTTTCTTCCATCTTCTTGCGGTAGTAAGGTACGTTATCCCAAACGTGTTTAACCTGTGCGACAAGTCGTTCGTTTTGAAGTGCAACCATCTCTTCACGGCTGGCACACTCCATTTCCTGTTGATAATATTTTTCCATTATAAATTACGCCTCTTTACCTAATAAAAATGCTTTTTTATTGAGTTCCAAAAATTTGGCAGGAACACTTTGTTCGATTGCGGTCATCCAATCTTCCTCGGTAAAATCAAAATACTTTGACAATTTGCCCATTAGCACAATATTAACCGCTTTAGAAGTGCCTGCCTCTTCAGCAAGAGCCAAAGCATCAATAGCATCTAAATTGATGCCTAGGGCTTTGATTTTAGCCTCTAATTCTTTAGGATATTCACAAGCACCGATAATAACGGGCATAGGGTTAACCTCTTGTGTGTTGGTAATAATTGTACCGCCATCTTTTAAATATTCAGCCCATCTGGCAGCCTCTAAAATTTCGAAAGAAACGATATAATCGGCTTCGCCCTTGTCAATAACGGGTGAATAAACCTTATCACCATATCTTACATAGGTAACAACGCTACCTCCGCGCTGGCTCATACCGTGAACCTCGCTAACCTTAACGTCATAGCCCTTTGACAAAAGAATTCGGCCTAAAAGCTTACTAGCCAAAAGTGTACCCTGTCCGCCAACGCCAACAATCATAATATTTTTAGTTTGCATTGCTTTTACGCCTCCTTCACAGCTTCGAAAACATCAAATTTACACATCTGTGCGCATACGCCACAGCCTGTGCAAAGGGTATTATCAATTTTAACCTTGCCATCAATTACGCTGACGGCAGGGCAACCGATTCTCATACAAGACTTACAGCCAATGCACTTGTCAGTATTAACCTTAATAGGACCTGCGTGTTTAACGTATTTTAAGAGTGCACAAGGACGGCGGGAAATAATAACGCTCGGTTCCTCTTTAGCTAGTTCTTCCTTAATAACGGCATCACATTCAGCAAGATTATAAGGGTCAACCACACGAACGCTATTGATACCAACGCTCTTACAAAGGGCTTCCAAATCAATTTTACTGCAGGGGTCACCCTTTAAATTATAGCCTGTTGTGGGGTTTTGCTGATGACCTGTCATACCTGTAATTGAGTTATCAAGAATAATAACAGTTGAATTTGAGCCGTTATAAGCAATATTTATAAGACCTGTAACACCCGAATGCATAAAGGTTGAGTCGCCAATAACTGCAACGGTTTTGCCGTCGGTTTCGCCATCATTCGCTTTATTAAAGCCGTGGAGTGAGGAAACCGAAGCGCCCATACAAATTGTGCTGTCAATAGCGGCAAGCGGAGCAACTGCACCTAAAGTATAGCACCCGATATCACCCATAACGGTAAGCTTATTCTTCTTTAAGGTGTAGAACAAACCGCGGTGAGGACAACCTGCACACATAACGGGTGGACGCATAGGAATATTTTCCGAAAGTGCAACACCCTTAGGTGCTTCGGCACCCAATTTTTCAGCTACTAAATTTTGACTAAATTCGCCAATATTACCGAAAATTTCTTTACCCGCAACCGAAACGCCAATATTCTTACAATGTGTTTCAATAATACCGTCAAGTTCTTCAACAACGATTACGCTTTTAACCTTAGCGGCAAAGTCCTTAATTTTATTGACAGGAAGCGGGTTAATCATACCAAGCTTTAATACGGGGTACTTATCACCAAAAACTTCCTTAACATACTGATAGCTAGTAGATGAAGTAATAATACCAACATTATTGTCGCTACCATCTTCAATTCTGTTAAACCAAGCCGTTTCAGCTAGTTCTATTAAATCAAGTGTGCGCTGTTCAACTATGGGGTGGCGCTTTTTAGCGTTACCCGGCATCATTATGTATTTTTCGCCCTGCTTTTCATAAGGCTTAGCGTTAGGCAACACCCTTTCGCTTTCCTCAATAACGCTTTGTGAATGGGCAACACGGGTACACATTTTAATAAAAATGGGGGTGTCAAACTTTTCGGAAATTTCAAACGCTTCCTTAACAAAGGCAATAGATTCCGCACTATCACTTGGTTCAAGCATAGGAATTTTAGATGCTATTGCATAATGTCGAGAATCCTGCTCATTTTGTGAAGAGTGCATACCGGGGTCGTCAGCAACACCGATAATAAGACCTGCATTAACACCTGTGTAAGCAACTGTGAAA
>JAGAPJ010000046.1 GCA_017623315.1 Clostridia bacterium
AACAGCACAGCCGTCAACCATTACAACCGCCCAGCCGTTTGGGCAGTCGATATCAAATTCCTCACCGTGAAGATACTTTGAAAGCTCGTCACTTTCAACCGATAAATTTATTTTGCGTTTAAATTTATCACCAAGCGCCATAAAAAATTGGTGATGCGGTAAAATATAGTTTTTTCTAATTTCTCCAATAGTAACGCCACAACAAAAGGCGGTGCGGTCGGCTATTGGCAAGCGGTTGTTATAATAAATTGGGTTGCCGTTATAAACACCAACAAAATCGGGGTTATAATCGGTTAATGTATCATTTAAAAACTCGATAACGGTTTTATCGGTTTTCTTACTCATAGAAGAATAAAAATTGTTTTCCGTTTTTTCACCCTTGTGGTGTAAAACCGCCATAAATTGTCCCTCACCCTTGGCAATATGCGGGTAAAAACGGCGGGCAAGGTGAATATTTTCGCATTTACAGCCCTCAAATTTTATGCCATCAGCGGTATATTTCGCAACCCTTTCATTAACAGGCACAATTTCGAATTCAGGGTGTTTTTGCAAAAACGCATCAACTGTCATTTCGTTTTCTTCTAAAGAGAAGGTACAGGTTGCATACACAATAAAGCCACCGCTTTTAAGGGCTTTAACGGCGTTTTCCAAAATTTCCGCCTGTCGTTTAGCGCACATTTGCACATTTTCGGGGCTCCACTCATCAATGGCTATTTCTTCTTTTCTGAACATACCCTCGCCCGAACAGGGTGCGTCTACCATAACCAAATCAAAAGTGTTTTGAAAGCGTGAAGCCAATTTTTCGGTATCCATACAGGTAACAACGGTGTTTTTAAGCCCTAAGCGCTCGATATTGCCCGTTAATATTTTACAGCGGGAGGATATAATTTCGTTTGAAACGAGCACACCGTTTTCACCTAACTTATTTTTAAGCTGAGTACTCTTTCCGCCCGGTGCGGCACACATATCGAGCAGAAGCCAATCATCCTCTATATCGACACACTCGGCCGGAGCCATCGCGGCAGGCTCTTGAACATAAATAAGACCTGCGTGGTGATAAAGGTGGTTGCCTATTTTCTCATAATCGAGGTAATAACCGTTTTTTACATAAGGGATTTTTTCTTTCGAAAAAGGGTTGATTTTCTCAAAATCTTCCAAACCGATTTTATCGGTATTAACCCTGAATGCTTTTACGGGCAGATTTTTAAGCTCGCTAAAATAAAGCTCGAAATCCGCGCCGAGTAAGTTTTTCATTCTATTTTCAAATTCTTTTGGCAGTTGTTTCATTGGTTACTTCCCTTTTCAATCTCTAGCATACACATTCCGACCGCCGTAATAGCCGCCGTTTCGGTACGTAAAATTCGTTTACCGAGCGAAATAATCTCGGCGTTGGACGAAATGGCTTTTTCAATTTCTTTTTCTGCAAAACCACCCTCGGGTCCAATAAAAATACCCACACTTTTGGCAGTTTTCAGGCTTGATAATGCCTCGACTGTAGCCCCCATACCATCCATATTTTCATAAGGCACCATTATTAAATCAAGCGTTTTTGCAAAATCTAGCGCTTTATCAAAGCTACAAACATCCATAATTTCAGGAATAATATTTCGTTTGCTTTGCTTGGCGGCACTCTCACTAATACTTTGCCAACGAGCAATTTTAGATTTTGCTTTTTTATCGTCAAGCTTTACCACACAATGCTTCATCTGGACAGGAACAACCGCAAAAACGCCAAGCTCAACCGTTTTTTGAATGATATATTCCATTTTATCCCCCTTGGGAAGCCCTTGGAAAAGATAAATTTTAACAGGAAGTTCGGTATCATTATAATTTTCTTCGATGATTTCTAAAGAAACCGCATCCTCATAAAAAGCGGTAATTTTACACAAATCACTCTTGCCGCCACAACTTATAAGACAGGTGTCGCCAATATCCATACGAAGCACGTTTTTTATGTGATTATAATCCGTACCATTTATTATGTATTGTGAATTTTGTTTTGCATTTTCATTAGCAAAAAAATTAAACATAGCATAAAACCTTTCAATTTAAGTTTAAATAAATTTTATCATATACTAAGGCTTTATTCAATATTTTCCTTAAGAAAAACAAAAACCGTGAGTTTTAAAACTCACGGTTTTATTTAATTCATAAAGAATTATTCGTTGATAGCAGTAACAACGCCTGAACCAACAGTACGGCCACCTTCACGGATAGCGAAGCGGAGACCTTCTTCGATAGCGATAGGAGTGATAAGTTCAACGTCCATTTCTACGTTATCGCCAGGCATGCACATTTCAGTACCAGCAGGAAGACCTACAACACCGGTAACGTCGGTAGTTCTGAAATAGAACTGAGGACGATAGTTGTTGAAGAAAGGAGTATG
>JAGAPJ010000047.1 GCA_017623315.1 Clostridia bacterium
AGCCTTGCGGTTGATTTACAGGAATGTAATGTGTCAGTGCTTTTATCGCAGGCGCTCGGCGAATTTGATGAAAGACTTAAAGGGGCTAAAATAACTCCGATATTGAAAATTTTGTCAGATAATGTTATTATAAAGGCAGATGCACGGCATTTGTGGCGTGTGTTTGATAACCTTTTAAGTAATATTTGCAAATATTCATTACCTGACACCCGTGCTTATATTGAAGCCTATATCCAAAACGGTAAAGCGTTTATAACCTTTAAAAACATTTCACGGTGCGAGCTTAGTGTTGATTCTGCTGAGCTTACCGAACGCTTTGTAAGGGGAGATAGCTCCCGCAATACTGAGGGTAGCGGTCTTGGTCTTTCAATTGCAAAAAGCCTTACCGAGCTTCAGAACGGGCAGATGGATATTACGGTTGACGGTGATTTGTTTAAGGTTGTGCTTCAGTTTGATGTTTAAAAAAGCGAAGTGAAAATATGACGGATAAGCAAAAGAAAATAGTTAGCGCATCTGTTATTATTGCGTTTATACTATTTTGCGCGGTTGTAGGCTGGTTTATCGGCCGACCGCTTATAAGGTTTGTGGGCGAGCCAGAACAGTTTCGCAATTGGGTACAGCAAAGCGGCGTATGGGGCATGGTGGCCTTTGTCGGAATGACGGTTTTTCAGGTTATAATTGCATTTGTTCCGGGCGAACCGCTTGAAATTGGGGCAGGGTATGCCTTTGGCGCTTTTTGGGGAACGGTGCTGTGTATTATCGGCATAACAATTGGCAGTCTAATTGTTTTTTTGCTTGTGCACACCTTGGGCGTAAAGCTTTTAGAGGTGTTTTTCACCTATGAAAAAATAAAGTCGCTTAAATTTTTGCAAAACGAAAAAAAGCTGGCTTTGGTAATTTTTTTCCTTTTCTTTTTACCGGGCACACCTAAGGATTTATTGACTTATTTTGTAGGGCTTACAAAAATTGATTTTAAAGGCTTTTTGTTTATTGTTGCCGTTGCCCGTATTCCGTCGGTTATAACCTCAACCATTGGCGGCAGTCTTTTGGGTAGTGAAAAATATATCTTGGCAATTATTGCTTTTGGTGTTACTCTTTTAATAAGTGTTATTGGGTGGATTGTTTACAACAGAATAAGTAAGAAAAATAATAAAGAGGAACGGTAATGTTCCTCTTTTATAAATTTGGGTTTATGTTGCTGACGCCTTAAAGAATAAATAATAAAGAAGAAATAAGAAAAAATGTGTGCCTTTGGCACGATATATAAATTAGTCGGCGTAGCCGACACCGAATTTATTCTTTATTCTTTATTCTTTCTTATTTATTATTTAATTGCCCCCGATAAACTATAATTTGAAATAAGTATTTTATATTTTTATTCGTTTAATTATATTGACAAAAAAAGAAATAAATTATAAAATTAAACCATATTAAATTAAAGGTGGATATTATGGCTATTAAAATTTCCCCATCGATATTAAGTGCTGACTATTTAACCCTTGCTGATGATATAAAAAGGTTAGAAGCAGCAGGTTGTGATATGCTTCATCTTGATGTTATGGACGGTATTTTCGTGCCGAACATTTCATTCGGCGTTCCGGTTATAAAATCTATAAAAGCACATTCCAACATACCCTTGGATGTGCATTTAATGATTGATAGACCGCATCGTTATATTAAAGAGTTTGCCGAAGTTTCAGATTGGCTTGGTTTTCATTTTGAAGCAGGAAGTGATAACGCTGAGCTTTTAAAGGAAATTCGTAAGCTTGGTTGTAAGTCTTGTCTAACAATAAAACCTTGCACAGCACCTGAAGAGATTTTTGATTTATTACCCCTTTGTGATATGGTGCTTGTAATGTCTGTAGAGCCTGGCTTTGGCGGTCAAAAATTTATGCCGCAGTCACTAGATAAATTATCTGCCTTGCGTGATGAAATAAAACGCCAAGGCCTTAATGTCGAGCTTGAAATTGACGGCGGTATTAACGGTGAAACCGCACCATTAGCAGTAAAAGCGGGTGCTACCGTTTTGGTTGCAGGAAGCTACGTTTTTTCGGACGAAATGACCGACCGTGTGAAATTATTAAAATCACTTTAAAAATGCCTTGCCGTAAACCTTTACAGCGTTGTTTAGAATAAGTGGTTTAAAGTGTTCTTTTACACTTGCAATTTGTATGTAATTTTTGGTTTTATAGCTTGCAAATTCTAAAAGCTGTTTAATTGTTGGCCAACGGTCGTCAGCAGTTAGAATTAGCAAATAATTTTTATTATTTATGTAAAGCGAGCTTTTAATAAGTGGCTTTTTTCGGTAAAGAAAAATTATGCCGTCGGTCAGGGTGTCGCTAGTATTAAATGCAAAAAGGACTTCACTTTTTTGAATTTTTCTTTGCAAGGTAGGCATGGCCATTGGGGTTCCTCCTAAAAGGAGTAATTTAAAACAGAATATTTAAAGGAGAGCCGAAATTTTAAAATTTTGACTCTCCTTTTTTATGTTATCCGTTTGCTTCGGTGGTAAAACAGCCGCAGTCTTTTTGGTCGTCAATGCTGTCGGGACGGGGAGGGAAAAAGTCGTCAAGTGGGAACTGAATTCGGCTAAAGGTGTCGCAGGGCTCGGCAGTTGAGTGGTCGCAGGATTTTTGCGGAACACAAAAATCATAAACGGGGATAAGCATTTGCACGTTGCGTATTAACTGAACAACTGTAAATAAACCGATTGTGGCGTAAACGGTTGGTGTGCCGCGGGGAACGTCGGTTACAACGTGACCTCCAAGCGCTTCGCAAACACAGTCAGGTATGCAGCAAGACGATTCATAACAGTCGTGAATAGTACCAATTTTTGCCGAAAGGGGAACAGGGTCAACCGCACTTACGACGCATTTGGGTGTGTTACTGCCCGAGAAGGTGTTTGTATGGTGGTTTCTGCATTCTTCTCCTACGATGTTCGAGAAGGTTTTAACCGCACCACAGCTACCGTATAAAATAACCTTTTTATTAAAGGTCGCAATGCCGTTTATAACCTGCGGGCAGGTGCTGGGTGAGGTGTAAAGGTCGAAGGATAACAGGAAGAAGAATGTAAGGTCGCAGGAATAATAGCCCTTGTTAAAGTTTACGGGCTCAACGTCAATAAAAACGTTAAGCACTTCGGCGCTGCGAAGCCGTACGCTTAAAGCATTGTTTATAAGGGTTTGGGTTTCGGGTAGGAAAAAGCACCGCAAATCCTCTAAACAGTCACGGTCACAACAGGAATCGTAAACCCTACCTGCATCAATGCAAACCGCATCATTGCAGTTTTCAAAGTTTTTAAAATCTGCCATATAGTAAGGCCTCCTAAAAAAATTAAGTCAGTTTTATGGCTAACTTCAATAATATAATATGTTTTGCTTTGAATTCGGTTAAAATATTTTAATTTTGGTTGACTTAAAGGGGTAAAAAATGTAAAATAATGCAAGGTGATTATTTTGGATAATAAATTTTGGTATAAAAAGGGGCTGAAGGACGGCATACCCATAGCGCTTGGATATTTTGCCGTTGCCTTTACATTAGGTATAGCCGCCGAAAAGGCAGGGCTTACTGCATTTCAAACCTTCATCGCAACAGGCACAACCTTAGCATCGGCCGGCGGCTATGCAGGTATAAGCGTTATTGCCGAAGGCGGTACATATTTTGAAATGTTTTTAACCATGCTTATTGTCAATGCCCGTTATATTTTAATGTCCTGCTCACTTAGCCAAAAAATTTCACCTAAAATCTCAACACTTCACCGTATGGGTGTTGCCTTTGGTGTTACTGATGAAATTTTCGGTATTTCATCAGCCGTTTCGGGTTATCTTAATCCATTTTATAATTACGGCGCAATGACTGTGTCAATTCCCGGTTGGGCAAGCGGCGCCGCTTTGGGCGTGCTTGTGGGCAATATTTTGCCTGTAAGTGTTATGTCGGCACTGTCGGTTGGCATTTTTGGTATGTTTTTGGCAATTATAGTTCCGCCCGCTAAGGAAAACAAGGTTATAATGGGTGGGGTTATTGCTTCCTTTGTGTTAAGCTTTTTGTTTAATAAATTGCCAATAATCTCAAATAATATATCAAGCGGTATGCAGGTTATAATTTTAACCGTTTTAATAGCATTAGCTCTTGCAATTCTTTTTCCTGTAAAGGAGGAAGAAAACGATGTATAAAGCATATATTTATATAGCTATTATGGCGCTTACAATTTTTTTAATCCGTGTTTTACCGCTAACCCTAATCCGCAAAAAAATTAAAAACAAAACCCTTCGGTCGTTTTTGTTTTATGTGCCTTACGTAACCCTTTCGGTTATGACCTTCCCCGCAATAATTTATGCAACAAATAATATTTGGTCGGGCGTTGCGGCGCTTGTGGCAGGCGTAATGCTTGCTTATAAGGGTGTCAGCCTTTTGGGTGTCGCGGTATCATCCTGTGCGGTGGTTTTTGTGATTGAATTGATTATTAAATTGATGTAAAAATTGGGGTTTATGTGGCTTGCGCCTTAAAGAATAAATAATAAAGAAGAAATAAGAAAAAATGTGTGCCCTTTGGCACGATATATAAATTAGTCGGCGTAGCCGACACCGAATTTATTCTTTATTCTTTCTTATTTATTATTTAATTGCCCCCGATAAACTATATTTTTTACTTGAAAAATACTCCTAGGGGGTATATAATACTTATGGTGATTATATGAAAACTCAGCAATATAACGTAACAGGTATGTCCTGTGCGGCTTGTTCAGCGTCAGTACAGCGTGTGGTTTCCCGACTAAATGGTGTGCAAAGCTGTGACGTTAACCTTATAACAGGCAAAATGACCGTAACCTTTGATGAAAATACTGTTTCCTCTGCGGATTTTTTTCGTGTTGTGCAGAAGGCAGGCTTCGGCATTACAAGTGACATTGTTAAAAAGGAAATTAAACAGCAAAAGGAAAGCGTGGCGCCTATTATTGTGTCGCTAATTTTTGCGGCAGTGCTTTTGTATGTTTCAATGGGGCAAATGCTTTTTGAAAATTTGCCCTTGCCTTCGTTTTTTGATATGAACAAAAACCCCTACAATTTTGCGCTTTTACAGCTTTTGTGCTGTTTGCCTGTTTTGTATGTTGGTCGAAGTTTTTTTGTTAAGGGCATTCCGCTTTTGTTTAAGGGTCATCCCAATATGGACTCCCTTGTAGCAATAGGGGCAGGAGCATCCTTAATCTACAGCGTGGTTATGACCTTTACTTTATCCTATAATCCGCATGGGGTGCATAATCTTTATTTTGAATCTTCTGCTGTGGTGGTTGCCCTTGTAATGCTTGGTAAATTTTTTGAAAAGCGAAGCAAAGCAAAAACTGCAAAGGCACTTGAAAAGTTAATGGAACTTGCGCCTGATACTGCTGTGCTGTTTAAGGACGGCAAGGAATATGAAATTCCAACCGCTGAAATTAAGGTTGGCGATATACTTTTAATAAAATCAGGTGCTAAAATACCGCTTGATAGCGTGGTTATCAATGGTATGAGCACCGTTAATGAAGCAATGCTTACGGGTGAAAGCCTACCGATTGATAAAAAGCAAGGCGACAAGGTTTACGGCGGTAGCGTTAATTTAGAGGGTGCACTTTACGTTAAGGTGACCCACATTGGTGACGATACTACCCTTGCAAAGATAATAAAGTTTGTTGAAGAAGCCCAGCCCAAAAAAGCGCCGATTTCTAAAGCAGCTGACAAGGTTGCAGGTATTTTTGTGCCTGTTGTAATTGCAATTGCGGTTATATCGGCAATAATTTGGCTTATTGCCGGCAAGGATATTGCCTTTGCACTAAAGGTGTTTACCTCCGTTTTGGTTATTGCTTGTCCCTGCGCCTTGGGTCTTGCAACTCCTACCGCAATAATGGTGGGCACAGGTCTTGGTGCTTCAAACGGAATATTAATCCGTAACGGTGAGGTGCTTGAGGTTATACACAATGTTAAAGCGGTTGTGTTTGACAAAACGGGCACCTTAACGGTTGGCAAGCCCGTTGTTACCGATTATATCGGTGATGAAAACGCAATAGCATTAGCAGCAGCTTGTGAAACTGGGTCAAACCACCCGCTTGCAAGGGCTATTATTGGTTATGCTGACGAATTAAACATAGAATATATAAATCCCGAAGAATTTAAAACCCTTTCGGGCAAGGGCGTAACTGCGGTTATTGGCAACAAAGAAATTGCAGTTGGCAAAAAGGAATTTTTGGAAGAATTAGGCATTAATACCGATAAATTTGTAAATGATTTCACACGCCTTGCGGGTGAGGGGAAATCACTTTCATTTGTGGTGGTAAACGGTAACTGTGTAGGTTTATTTGCTATTGCCGATACACTTAAGGACAATTCGTTAACCGCACTGCAGCGCCTTAAAAAGCAGGGAATTAAAACCGTAATTTTATCGGGCGATAATAAAATGGCCGCTGAATATATTGGCAAAAAGGTGGAAGCGGATGAAGTCTATGCCGAGGTTTTACCTGACGGAAAGGCCGAAATCATAAAAGATATTCGCCAAAAATACGGCACGGTTATGATGGTGGGCGACGGCATTAACGATGCGGTGGCCTTAACCGAAGCCGACGTTGGCTGTGCAATAGGCGGCGGAAGTGATATTGCAATTGAATCGGCTGATATTGTGCTTATGCGGTCGGATATATGCGATGTTCCCCGCGCCATAAATTTAAGCCGTTTTACTATTACAAACATTAAACAAAATTTGTTTTGGGCATTCTGCTATAACACAATTTGCATACCCGTTGCGGCAGGGATTTTATACGCCTTTGGCGGTCCGCTTTTAAACCCAATGCTTGCAGGGCTGGCAATGTCGTTTAGTTCGGTATTCGTTGTTGGGAACGCTTTGCGTTTAAGAGGTAAAAAATTATGAGTGAATGCTGTAAAAAAATAAAGCGTCGCGAGGAAGCGGAATATAGGGCGCTTATAAACCGTCTTAACCGAATTGAAGGTCAGGTACGTGGCGTTAAAAATATGCTGGAAAACGATGCTTATTGTACCGATATTTTAACTCAGGTTTCGGCAATAAATGCGGCGCTTAACGCCTTTAATAAGGAACTTTTATCAAATCACATCCACACATGTGTGGTTGATGATATTAAAAACGGTAATAATAGCACGGTTGATGAGCTGTGCTACACTTTACAAAAGCTTATGAAATGAGGTAAAATTATGTTATTTAAAATCTCCGTCCCTGATATGCATTGCGGTCACTGTGTTGCAAGAATTGACAATGCTTTAAATGAAGTGCAAATTAAGCACGAAATCAGCCTGGAAGAAAAGGTTGTAACCATTGACGGCTGTGAACATTGTCTAAAAACAGCTTTGACTGAAATGGAAGACCTTGGCTTTACCCCTGTAAAAATTTAAAATAATTATAGAAACAAATATACCTATTAATAAGAGAAAATTTTATTATTTTTTGTCATAAGTTACTATTGAATTTTTTTGGTCACGGGTATATAATCGTATGGTTGAAAATTTAAATTTATCGAGGCGTATAATTTATGCAAATTTTAATAACTCTTGCAGTAGCTATTGTGGCAGGTCTTTTAATGTCACGTGTTACAAAGCTGTTTAAGTTACCTGCTGTTACAGCTTATCTTATTGCAGGTATTATAATTGGACCTTATCTTTTAGGTGCAATCGATTTATCATTTTTAGGTATCGAAGGCTTTACTCATCTTGGCTTTTCTGGTGCCGATTTCGGTCTTGACGGTGGCGAAAAAAATTCAGCTTTAGAGCTTCTCGGTCAAGTTGCACTAGGCTTTATTGCTTTTGCCATTGGTAACGAATTTAGAATGAGCGATATTAAAGCAATCGGTAAACAGGCCTTTGTTATTGGTGTTTTACAGGCTGTTGCGGCAACTGTTTTGGTCGATGTGTCGCTTATTGGTTTACATTTCTTAATGCCCAATGTTTTATCAATTTCAAATGCAATTATATTGGGTGCAATCGCTTCGGCTACCGCACCTGCAGCAACCTTAATGGTTGTAAGACAGTATAAAGCAAAGGGTCCGTTAACTGATTTGTTACTTCCCATCGTTGCTTTGGACGATGCTGTTGGTCTTGTTATCTTTTCGGTTTCTTTCGGTGTTGCACGTGCTATTGAAAACGGTAAAATCAGCGTAATTTCAATGATTGTTAACCCCCTTATCGAAGTTACCTTATCATTGCTGCTTGGCGCACTTATGGGTTGGGTATTCACCGCTTGCGAAAAGATTTTCCATTCAGGCTCAAAACGTATGTCTTTGTCAATTAGCTTTGTTTTATTAACAGTTGCAATTTCAATGATTAAAATTGAACTTGGCGAAGTACATATTGGTTTTTCTTCACTTTTGGTTTGTATGATGTTAGGCACAGTGTTTTGCAACTTGTGTGATTTTTCGGCGGATATTATGGACCGTGCAGATAAGTGGACAGCACCTTTATTTGTAATGTTCTTCGTGCTTAGCGGTGCAGAATTGCGTTTGGATATTTTGGCGGATGTTTGGGTACTTGTTATAGGTGCAGTTTATATGTTAAGCCTTTCTCTCGGTAAATATTTTGGTACATTCGCAAGTGCAAAACTAGTTAAGTGCGACAAAAATATTCAAAAATATTTGGGTATTACATTACTTCCCCAAGCAGGTGTTGCGCTTGGCATGTCCGCAATTGTTATTTCAACCTGGGGTAATGATGGTGTGTTAGTTCGAAATATAATTCTATTCTCTGTTTTAGTTTATGAAATTGTTGGTCCTATGCTTACTAAAATTGCTCTTACTAAAGCGGGCGATATTAAGGAAAAGACTACTGAAGGCTTCAACCGTAAGGAATTCCTTGAAAAGCAAAACGCTAAATAATAGAAAAAAGGCACCTCCGATGAGGTGCCTTTTTAGTTAATAGTGAAAAGTTAATAGTGAAGAGGTAAGGTGTCGCTTTGCGACTGGTAGAGTAACACATGAGAACCGACCCCTTGTGCTACTGGGTCCTATTTTGACTTACTTTTTGAATGTCGTTTATCATTTTTTTCTAAAGTTTTGAGTTCGTCAATTTGATATATCTCACCACAATTTGGACATTCAAAATAAAATGTAACGAAAATAATATTTCCACGCAAATATGTATCTACACAAGAAAAATTATAATTCTTAGCTTCGTTTGACTCCGAATTTACTACAACTTCTCTTTTGGCTCGTTTTAAACGGGTTTTGCACTTAGAACAAAGGTGGGGCTTTATAAGATAAAAATAACTACAATTGTATCGTGTAATTTTTCCATGAATCTTCATTTTTTGCCTCCGTTATAGAACACAAAACCGCAAGGTTAGCCCTTGCGGTTTAATTTTTCAATATTTTGCGACCAAACCGCCGAAGACCTTTTTATTTATCATACCATATATTCCCAATATTTTCAACCAATAAATAATATGTTTAAAAATCAAATTATAGTTTGTCGGGGAATTTAATTGTAGAATTTAAGCCTTCTCCAGCGGAGAAGGGGAAGACTATTTCGCGGTGCGAGAGAGATGTCACGAAGTGACAGAGAGAGACGAGTCCGTCAGACCAACCGCAAGGTTGGTGGATGAGGAGAATATTGTTAAGAGAGTGCTTTAAT
>JAGAPJ010000048.1 GCA_017623315.1 Clostridia bacterium
AAGAAAGTGCTTTAATGCTCTCCTCATCCGTCGCCTAACGGCGCCACCTTTTTTCTCCGAAAACAGGAACCCTTTTGTCGCTATGCGACATTTCCCCTAACAGGGGAATAACCGCTGGGGAAGGCTTGCGGGCGAACACAGTTCGCCCCTACGAATATGCAATCTAATTTGTACAATAATTCCTAATTACGCATTACGAATTCCGCATTTCGCGTCAGCCCCATAAACCCCAATTTACATCACACATCAAGTGAACAAATATCTTCGATTGTTTCGCGTTTTACTGCTATGTAATCACCCTTGTCTGAAAGCATTACAACAGGGGGGCGGGGAATGCGGTTATAGTTTGACGCCATTGAATAATTATATGCGCCGGTGGTTAAAACCGCTAAAATTTCAGAGCGGCAGGGCTTTGGAATTAAAACGTCGTTTTGAATTATATCGCCCGATTCACAGCACCTGCCTGCAATTGTTGCAGTAAAGTCAGCCTTATCATTCGCGCGGGAGGCAATCATTACGGTATAGGGTGATTCATATAAAGCAAAACGTGGGTTATCAGGCATGCCGCCGTCAATTGATACGTAATTTTTATAACCCTTAATTTCCTTAACCGAGCCAACGGTATAAAGTGTCATACCTGCATCGGCAACAATGCTTCTACCAGGTTCCATTGCAATTTTGGGGACTGCTATACCAAGCTCGTTACACTTTTGGCTAATAGCGTTTGCAACCTCGCCGATTTTTTCATCCAAATTAAGTGCTTGTTGGCTTTCTAAATATTTAACACCAAAGCCGCCGCCTAAATTTAAAATATCGGCGGTATAGTTTTGTGTGGTTTTAATGTGTGCGATAAAATCAAGCATAAGCTCTGCCGCAGTAACAAACGGGTCAGATTCAAAAATTTGTGACCCAATATGACAATGAAAACCGCAAAGTGTAATGTTTTCGCATTTTAAAACTGCTTCTACTGCTTCGTTAGCCATACCGGTGGCAATCGCAAAGCCAAATTTAGAATCGACATTACCGGTTGAAATTTTTTGGTGGGTATGGGTGTCAATACCGGGGGTTATGCGAAGTAACGCCTTCTGAATAATACCTTTATCCTTAGCCATTAGGTTAACGGCTTCAATTTCTTCAAAATTGTCAATTACAAAATAACCTACACCGCTGTCAATTGCAAAGGCAATATCACAGTCGGTTTTGTTGTTGCCGTGGAAGAAGCAATGTGACATATTAAACCCAGCCGATTTTGCGGTATAAATTTCACCCATTGATACGGCATCAATGCACATATTTTCCTGTTGCATAATGCGGTAAATTTGTTTGCAGGAAAAGGATTTACTTGCAAATTCGGGATTTGAGCCTTTTGGAAAATACTTTAAAAAAGCGGCTTTATATTCCCTTATATGTTCGCGTATTTTGTTTTCATCCATAAGGTAAAGGGGAGTGCCGTATTTTGCGGCTAATTCCACCGTGTCAAAACCCGCAAATGAAAGGTGACCCTTTTCGTTTACCGTAACGTTGTTGCAAATCATTTGAAAACTCCTAAATTAAATGTTAATTCCTGCTTTTTTCATTTCTTCAAATAAAACGGCACGATGTGCGTCCTCCATAGGTGTTAAGGGAAGACGTAAATAATCCTCGCACCAGCCCATTTTTGCCATTGCTGCCTTTACGGGAATTGGGTTAACCTCGCAGAAAAGGGCATTAATGAGGGGGATATAATCAAGCTGCATTTTAGCAGCGCCCTTAACGTCGCCGTCAAACCACTTTTTGCACATTGATGCACATTCTTTTGGTAAAAGGTTTGAAAGCACCGAAATGCAACCTTTACCGCCAAGTGACATAATGGGAATAATTTGGTCATCATTACCTGAATAAATATCAATTTTATCACCGCAAAGGTGAATGGTTTCGGCAATTTTTGAAATGTTGCCGCCGGCAGCCTTCAGACCCACAATATTGGGGTGTTCAGCCAATTTTGCAACGGTTTGAGGCTCAAGCCCTACACCTGTACGTGAAGGTACGTCGTATAAAATAACGGGAACTGTCGAATAATCGGCAATTTGGGTAAACATTTTAATAAGACCGTTTTGGGTTGCCTTATTATAATAAGGCGTAACAACCAAAATGGCGTCAGCCCCTGCTTCACAAGCGCAACGGGTAAGGTCAAGTGCGTATAAAGTATCGTTTGAGCCGGCACCCGCAATAATAGGAACACGCTTATTTGCGTGCTTTACTGCAAATGCAATAGCGTCTCGGTGCTCGTCGTCGGTCATTGTTGAAGCTTCGCCTGTTGTACCGCAAACTACAATGGCGTCAATGCCCTCTGCAATCTGCCAGTCAATAAGCTTACCGAAAGCCTCATAATCGATACCGTTTTCGTTAATTGGGGTGATAATGGCGGTAGCCATACCTGTGAATACTGTTTTTTTCATTTTTAAACACATCCTTAAAATAATGAATATAGAATAAAAAAATAGCCGATTGCTCGACTATCAAAAAACAACAAAACATAAAGATATTGTTATAATTTTGATAGCACTCCGCAAATGCGACAGTAAAGCGGATATTATTCCGAATTACCAAGAAGCTGCCCGCCGACAGCGACTTTCGGCGGCCGACCCTTTCACAGCTACATTTTTCTGCCGAAATTAACATTAACTGCTACTGATGAAGCACCGCGCCTCTATCTTATTGACAACAATTTACCATACAAAATACACTTTGTCAAGTTAAAGTGAAACTTTTAATAAAAAAATTCAAAAAAAATAATAAAAAAATGTAGATTTTAGCGTGGATATATGGTAAAATATTTTGTAAAAAAATTTTTTTGATTTAAGGTGAAAAAAATGGAAAGAAAAGTCGGTACTGTATCTCGTGGTATTCGTTGCCCTATTATCCGCCAAGGTGACAACCTAGCTGAAATAGTAACCACAAGTGTTATTGAAGCGGCTGAAAGCGAAGGCTTTGAGCTTCGCGACCGTGACGTTGTTGCTATGACTGAATCTATTGTTGCTCGTTCACAGGGTAACTATGCATCAATCGACGCTATTGCAAAGGACGTTAAGGAAAAATTTGGCGACAATACAATTGGTGTTATTTTCCCAATTTTGTCACGTAACCGTTTTTCAATTTGTCTTAAGGGTATTGCTAAAGGCGCTAAAAAAATCGTTTTAATGTTAAGCTATCCCTCTGACGAGGTTGGTAACGAGCTTGCAGATTGGGACAAGCTTGACGCGGCAGGCATTAACCCCTATGCCGATGTTTTATCACTTGAACGTTATCGTGAGGTTTTCGGCGTACACCCCTTAAAGTTTACTGGCGTTGATTATGTTGGTTATTATAAGGAACTTATCGAAGGCTGCGGCTGTGAGGTAGAGATTATTTTTGCTAATCAAGCTAAGGCTATACTTGATTATACCGACTGTGTTCTTGCTTGCGATATTCATACCCGCGCACGTACAAAGCGTCTTTTAAAGGAAGGTGGCGCTAAAATTGTTTATGGCTTTGACGAAATTTTAAATAAGTCGGTTGACGGTAGCGGCTATAACACCAAATACGGTCTTTTGGGCTCTAATAAATCTACCGAAGACACAATTAAGCTTTTCCCAAACGAATGTCAGGATTTAGTGCTTGAAATTCAAAAGCTTTTCTTTGAAAGAACAGGTAAGCATATTGAAGTTATGGTTTACGGTGACGGCGCATTTAAGGACCCACAAGGCAAAATTTGGGAGCTTGCAGACCCCTGCGTTTCACCCGCATTTACCGACGGTCTTATTGGTACACCTAACGAAATTAAGCTTAAATACCTTGCTGATAACGACTTTAAAAACCTTTCAGGTGAAGAGCTTAAGGCTGCAATTTCCAACAGCATTAAGTCTAAGCAGGACAACTTGGTGGGCAATATGGCTTCACAGGGCACTACTCCCCGTCAGCTTACCGACCTTATCGGCTCACTTTGCGACCTTACAAGCGGATCGGGTGACAAGGGTACCCCCGTTGTTTTGGTACAAGGTTATTTTGACAATTATACAAACTAATTTATCCAAGGCGAAAGAGGTGCTTTATGTCAGGTAATATCCGTCCCGAAAATATGCAAAGAATTACAAATTTCGAGCTTGCAAATGCTTTTATTGACGAGCAGATAAAAGAAATTCGTGAGCAGGTTGGCGATAAAAAGGTGCTTTTGGCACTTTCAGGCGGCGTAGATTCTTCGGTTGTTGCGGCTTTGCTTATAAAAGCAATTGGCAAACAGCTTGTTTGTGTTCATGTTAACCACGGTCTTATGCGCAAGGGCGAAAGCGAACAGGTTATTGAGGTTTTTGGTAAAGAGCTTGATGCTAACCTTATTTATATCGATGCTACTGACCGTTTTTTAAATTTATTACAGGGTGTTTCTGATCCAGAAAAGAAGAGAAAAATTATCGGTGGCGAATTTATCAACGTGTTTGATGAAGAAGCCGCAAAGCTTGAGGGAATTTCCTTCTTGGCGCAGGGTACAATTTACCCCGATATTTTGGAATCTGACGGTGTTAAGGCTCACCATAACGTTGGCGGTCTTCCCGAAGATATGGAAATGGAGCTTGTTGAGCCTGTAAAGCTTCTTTATAAGGATGAGGTACGCGTAGTTGGTGAAGCGTTGGGCCTTCCTCACGCTATGGTTTACCGTCAGCCCTTCCCAGGTCCCGGTCTTGGTGTTAGATGCCTTGGCGCTATTACGCGTGACAGACTTCACGCTTTACGTGAAGCTGATGCAATTTTAAGGGAAGAATTTGATATTTGCGGTTTGGCCGAAAAGGTTTGGCAGTATTTTATCGCTATTCCTGATATGACTGCAGTAGGTGTTATCGATGGCAAGCGTCTAGACGGTTGGTGCGCAATTATCCGTGCGGTTAATACTACCGACGCTATGACAGCAACTATTGAAGAAATTCCTTATGAAGTTCTTCACAAAATCACCGCCCGTATTACAAGCGAGGTTAAGGGTATAAGCCGTGTGCTTATGGATATTACCCCCAAACCCGTGGGAACAATTGAATTTGAATAATACCAATATTTCAGGGTAACCCCACATATCCTCAAAAGGGTAAAAATTGATATCCTGAGAGAACCCAAGAAAAAATAAGAAATCAACGACCTTGTGTAACACACAGTTACGTGTTACATGAGGTCGTTTTCTTATACTTATTTTTACCTTGCTATACCTCAGTCTTTCTGTTTTTTCCACTTCGTGAGAATAACAGAGATAACCCAGATAACACTTCGTAATGCACTGGGTATTCCTCATTCTTTCCATCTATTCCCGAGTATCTCATATCCCTTTCTTTCCCTTTATTTCAAGGTTTTTCAATGTGTTAATGCATTGAGATTTGCTAGTGCACTGGCACCCGTGAACGAGGAAAAAGAAGGAGAAAAAGAGAAACCTCGCATACGCAAATTAAGTTCTCATACTGTCAGAGCACTCTGCCCGAACTCTGAAAAAATGAGAGAAAAAAGGAAAGAGCGAGAAAGAAAAAGATACGGGCAGAGATGATGAAAAAAGAAAAATATTGAAAAAAAGGAGAATACGGGGAATTGCCCTTTTGAGAATATTGGGTTTTACCTCGTGATAAACACTATTTCAGGGTAACCCCACATATCCTCAAAAGGGTAAAATGTGATATCCTGAGAGAACCCAAGAAAAAATAAGAATCAAACGACCTTGTGTAACACACAAATCCGTGTTACATGAGGTCGTTTTCTTATACTTATTTTTACCTTGCAAACCCTCAGTCTTTCTGTTTTTTCCACTTCGTGAGATTAACAGATTGACCCAGATAAGACTTCGTAATGC
>JAGAPJ010000049.1 GCA_017623315.1 Clostridia bacterium
CTTGCCCTTAACAACAGCTGTAAGGATTGTTGTTGAACCTGTTGGAACAGGAACTCTCTGTGCAGCACCGATGAGCTTGTCGTTGAGTTCAGGAATTACAAGACCGATAGCCTTAGCAGCACCGGTGCTGTTAGGAACGATGTTAGCAGCGCCTGCACGTGCACGACGAAGGTCACCCTTTCTGTGAGGACCGTCAAGAATCATCTGGTCGCCGGTGTAAGCGTGAATGGTGCTCATGATACCGCTTTGAATAGCAGCATAGTCGTTAAGAGCCTTAGCCATAGGAGCAAGGCAGTTAGTTGTGCAGGAAGCAGCAGAAATGATGGTGTCTTCTTTAGTGAGGATGCCTTCATTTACGCTGAATACAACTGTGGGAAGGTCATTTCCTGCGGGAGCAGAAATAACAACCTTCTTAGCACCTGCATCGATGTGAGCCTGGCTCTTTTCTTTAGAGCAGTAGAAACCGGTGCATTCGAGAACTACGTCAACACCGAGTTCACCCCAAGGAAGATCCTTAGCGTCTTTTTCAGCATAGATTTTGAGAGTTTTGCCGTCAACAGTGATGGTACCTGCTTCGTCATCAGCAGCTACAGTGTGAAGATTTTCACCGATGTAACCACAATAACCGCCCTGTGCAGTATCATACTTAAGAAGATTTGCAAGCATTGAGGGCTTTGTAAGGTCGTTGATAGCTACTACGTCGTAACCTTCAGCACCAAACATTTGACGGAATGCGAGACGACCGATACGGCCGAAACCATTAATTGCAACTTTAACCATTGGAATATACCTCCTAATATTTTTACTTTTATATTTTACAATATTTGCATAATTATTTCAAGTGGTTTGTTTATTTTTTAACAACTTTTTTAAAATTTAGATAATTTGGCATAATAAAAAGTATCAAGGGGGCCATTATTTGATAGTTTTACCAAATAGTTTTGAAAAATATTTATATAATTTACGAATTTACACCTCGTTTTCAATATTAAAGCACGGGATTTTGCCCCGACACATAGAAAACCTTAAAAAAATTTACCTTGCCGAAGCGTTTTTGTTTAAAAACCATACCCATCCAATAGATTTACGGCTTTTAAGCTTTAATTTGCTATGCTGTGTTAAAACTGTTAAAAAGTTTGATTTTCAATTAAATATAAATAACACAGTTTTAATTAATGCACGGCTTTATACAGCATTACTTTTAACCCTTGCAAAAAATACACCCTTTTTAAAAATTGAAATTAATAACGGAATTATAATTAACGGAAAAGGTAAAATTGAAAATATTCGCAAGATAATTGCTTATCTTCACGGCTGCAGTTTTTTTGATATAAAAACTATGGATTATTTAATTTATATACCTTGTATAAAAACAAATCTTTCCCCTATCCCAACGGTTAGTCAATGGGAGCTTTTATTCGATAAGTTTTCGGTGTTTAATTTGTTTTTTAATGAATGATAAATTGGGGTTTATCGCTGACACGAAATTCGGAATTCGTAATGCGTAATTTGGAATTATTGTACAACCCAAGCCTTCCCCAGCGGGGAAGGTGGCGCCGTTAGGCGACGAATGAGGAGAGCATTAAAGCACTTTCTTAACAATATTCTCCTCATCCACCAACCTTGCGGTTGGTCTGACGGACTCGTCTCTCTCTGTCACTTCGTGACATCTCTCTCGCACTGCGAAATAGTCTTCCCCTTCTCCGCTGGAGAAGGCTTAAATTCTACAATTAAACTCCCCGATAAACTATAATTTGAAACACAAAACGGACAAACCCATTGGATTTGTCCGTTTCAATTTTACTCTAAATCCCTTATAACCTGCTCGGCTACACGCATACCGTCAACCGCTGCCGACATAATACCGCCCGCATAGCCTGCTCCCTCTCCACAAGGATAAAGCCCAACAATAGATAACGAATGATAATTTTCATCCCTTAAAACCCGCACAGGTGACGAGCTTCTCGTTTCGGGAGCGGTAAGCACTGCCGAAGCATTTGCAAAACCCTTAATTTTTTTATCAAAAAGCGGTATTGCTTCTTTTAGGCTGT
Organism: Clostridia bacterium; assembly: GCA_017623315.1. Classification (GTDB taxonomy): domain Bacteria; phylum Bacillota; class Clostridia; order Oscillospirales; family Acutalibacteraceae; genus UBA737. Next base: position 2,052 of record JAGAPJ010000049.1, read on the forward strand.
CGGTTATAAATGAAGGAAAAATGTCGCCAAAATCGGCAAAAACATATTGCGGTTTTACGGTAGGCTTAACCTCAGTAATTTCCGCCTTTTTACCGTAAACAAACTGCCCTACAGTTGTTATCGGCACAGCACCGTTTTTAATACTGTAAGCCGCTTTTTCTACCCTTTGTTGTAAATAGCAACCCGCCATAATGTCATCGCTTTGTAAATCTTCGGGATTAACGTTTACTAGCAAAGCCGAGTTTGCGTTTTTACCGTCACGACGGCTGTAGCTCATACCGTTTACGGCTATACCGCCATCTTCAGAGGACGAGTTAATAACCTCACCACCGGGGCACATACAAAAGGTATAAACACCCCTGCCACTATCTAAATGCACCGCCATTTTATAATCCGCCGCCGATAAAGCGGGGTGGTTATAAAATTCACCATAGAGAGCACGGTTTATGTCCTCTTGCCTATGTTCAATTCTAACACCCATTGAAAAAGGCTTTTGCGCCATTTGAACGCCCATTTCCTTTAAAAGTGAAAAAACGTCACGGGCTGAGTGACCTGTGGCTAAAATAACCTTGTCGCAAGGTATTTCCCTGTCCCCTGCCGTAACCGACACAATTTCACCATTTTTAGTATTAATTTTTTGTAGTTTTGTATTAAAGCAAACTTCCCCACCTAGCGAAATAATCTCACGGCGAATATTTTTAACAATATCAATTAAAACATCGGTGCCGATATGCGGTTTTGCCTCAATTAAAATCTTATTCCCCGCACCGAAATGTGCAAAGGTTTTAAGCACCTCACGGCAACGAACGTCTTTAATACCTGTATTAAGCTTACCGTCTGAAAAAGTACCTGCTCCGCCTTCGCCAAACTGAACATTACTTTCAGTATTAAGTGGCTCGCCACTAAAAAATGCTTCTAAATCGGCTTTTCGGGTGTCGGCATCCTGCCCACGTTCAAGCACAACGGGTTTAAGCCCTGCACGAGCCAAAACAAGTGCTGAAAACATACCCGCAGGTCCAAAGCCGACAACTACGGGGCGGCGCTTAATTTCACACTTAAACACGGGGTTTATATATTCTTTTTCCTTATAAATACTTGCGTTTTTGTTTTTACGCAAAAGCGACTGCTCGTTACTTGCTTCAATAAGCACCGAACAGCAAAAATGTACGTTATCCTTTTTTCTTGCATCGACCGACTTTTTATAAAGCCTAACCGATTTTAAAGGGGTTTTCAAATACCCTTCCATCACCGACTTTAAATGCTTAAAATCGGTTTCAAGGGGTAAATTTACGTTATTTATTAAAAACATTATTTATTCCTTAAAATATTATCACAGGCGCAAAATGCACTGCTCCACGCCCATTGTAAATTAAAGCCGCCGCAGTCACCGTCAATGTCCAAAATTTCACCAACAGCATAAAAGCGGTTGTATTTTTTACTCATCATTGTTGAATTACTGAATTCATCGGTCGAAATACCGCCTGCAGTAACCTGTGAATTAACAAAGCCTGTTGTATCAAGCACCTTAAAATCAAACGATTTAATCATTTTGGAAATGCGATCAATCAAATTGTTATTAAGCACTTCGGCTTTGTCGGATAATTTGCAACCGCATTGCTTTAAAATCACCTGACCGATACGTTTTTGAAGCATACCTGTAAAAAATTCCTCAAGCGGTCTTTGGCTGAGATTTATTGCTCTTGTTTTAATTTGTGCCTTTAAATCATTAAGCGAAATTTGAGGCATAATATCAAGAGACAAGCTCATAGAATTTTTATTACGGGGCACTTCACGTGAAAGCTGCATAACGGGTGGACCCGAAAGACCGTAATCGCAAAACAGCACCTCACCAAAATCTTCTCTTATAACCTTTTCGCCCGTTTTCAATGTGACGTTTGCATCAACCTTAATGCCCTTCAGTTGCTTAGTAATATCATTTTCGGTTTTAAGCTGAACAATTGCAGGAGTGGTATTAACAGTTTTAAAGCCCGCTTTTTTAAGCAGTTCAAACATACTTCCGTCGCTACCGCACTTGTAACCGCCCGAATAAAGTCCCGTTGCAACAATAACCGTGTCACATACAAAGCTAATTTTGTCCGCCCATACGCGGTATTGATTTTTAAGAATTTGTATGTTAGTAACCTTTGTATCGGTGTGAATTATAACGCCGCCTTCTTCAGCTGCAAAACGTAAACAATCTACAACCGACCCCGCTTGTAATGATGCAGGAAATACCTTATCTCCCTCATATACAAAGGGCACACCAATGCTTTCAAAAAAATCTGCAGTATAGCTTATATCATATTTATTAAGGGCATATTCCGCAAATAAAACGTTATTGCCGTGATAACGGTTAAGATTAATATTTTTATTGGTTATATTGCACCTGCCGTTACCCGTAACTGCTAATTTTTTCCCAACACGTGGCAATGCCTCTAAAATGCGTATGTTAAGCTTGGGATTTTGTTTTTTAAGATAAACGGCAGAAAGCAGTCCCCCTGCACCGCCACCTATTATGATAATATCGGTAGTCATAAAATACCCCCTAACTGTTTTATTCTAGCATAGAAAACAAAATAATGCAATTAATTTATAGCTAAGCCAAAATAATAAAGAAGAAATAATAAATAATAAAAAATGTGCCGTGCAACGCACGGCGTTATATATATCGTTTCGCTTCGCGAAACACCAATTTTATTCTTTCTTCTTTATTATTTATTATTTAATTGCACAGCGACAAACTATAAAATTACAAAAAGAAAAACCCGACCTTACGGTCGGGTATTAATTCAAATTAAAGCGCCATTGCAAATTCAAGCGGATAAGCTAAATCGCTGTAAACAATGTTAAAGCCAAAGGGTGATTCTTCGTTTTCGATAAAGAAGGTTGTGCTGAATGCGTTTACCTTTTCACCAAAATGATAATCGATTACAACCTCTGAAATAACGGTATAACTTCCATCCTCGTTATCAATAACCGATGCAATTTTATGCTCGTAAAGGTCGTAACCGCGGGGAATGATGTAAAAATAACCGTCAGCCTTAGGTGCCATGGGGTTATATTGTGAAAAATCATCAAATTTTTTGCCGTACATATTAAAGATATAATTCTTAAGGTATGCTGCATCTAAAAAACCGTCATTAACGTGGTCTAAAAGTGCTAAGGCTGCATCGTTTACAAAATCTTCTTCGTTATGAAAAGCTTCGCCGTAAACAAAATTGTGGTTAAGCATATTTAAAAAGCGTTTTTCCAAAACTTTGCTTTGGTCAACTGCTGAAGCCTGTTGCTGTACCTCAACCGATTTTACAGGTGTGAAGCTGCAAAGTGACAGTAATACGATACTGCATAACAAAATTGCTGATATAAGTTTTTTCATAATTACTGCCTCCTTTAAATTCGATATTATAATTATATACGAAACCTATTAAAAATACCAAAAACAATTCAGTTACAAATAGTATCATTTTTGTAACTAATTTGGGCAATTTTTACTTTTTAAAATTACAAATTGTAATTAAAAATTAAGGCTTATATAATTTTGTATGAAAATTTGCGGACTGTTTACTGCAATATGCCCAAATTTATTAAAATTAAATAAATTTTTTTCACACTTTTTAAAAAAATTGGTTGTAATTGCTAAAAAGATGTGTTATAATTCGATTATTAACATAAACCCCAAAAGGAGTGCATCAAATTGAAACAGTATTCTGAAACACAAATTCGCAACATTGCCTTGCTAGGTCACGGCGGTTCGGGTAAAACCACCCTTGCCGACGCTATCCTTTTCTACGGAAAAGCAACCGAACGCATAGGTAAGATTAGCGACAGTACTACCGTTATGGACTTTGATGCGGAAGAAAAGAAGCGCAAAACCTCGGTTTCTACCGCAGTTTACGCTTTAGAAATTAACGATAACAAGCTTAACATTATCGACGCCCCTGGTCTTTTCGACTTTGCGGCAGGTGTCAGTGAAGCATTAGCCGCTGCTGACAGCGCAATTATCGCAATTTCGGGTAAATCAGGTCTAACCGTTGGCGCAAAACAGTGCTTTGAAAAAGCCCGCGCACTTAAAAAGAGTGTTGGCTTCTTCGTTGGTAAGCTTGATTCTAGTCACGCTCACTTCTACCGTGTATTGTCCTCTTTAGCAGGTCAGTACGGCGCGGTTATCTGCCCCATCATCGTTCCTTATATTGAAGGTGAAGAGGTTAAATCTTACATAAATCTTATCGAAAATAAAGCATACGGCTGTAACGGTCTCGAAATTAAGGAAATGCGAATGCCCGTCAGTGAAGAAATTGACAATATGCGCAGTATGCTTTTAGAAGCAGTTGCCACAACCGATGAAGCATTAATGGAAAAATACTTCGGCGGTGAAGAATTTACCGTAGAAGAAATTTTAGGCGGTCTTGCACTTGGTGTTAAATCGGGCGATATTTGCCCCGTTTATAGCGGTGTACAGCAAAGCGGTAACGCTATTCCCTTAATGGTTGACAACCTTTTAAAAATTATGCCTTCAGTTGCTGACTGTGCATATACAAATGCTGACGGCGAAGCCGTAACATATGACAAAAACGGTGAAGCCGCAATTACAGTTTTCAAAACTATTGCCGACCCGTTTGTTGGTAAGCTTTCATACTTTAAAGTTATTTCAGGTGCTATTAAAGGCGACACACGCCTTATAAACAACCGTACAGGCGAAGAAGAACGTCTTTCAAAGGTTATGTGGCTTAAGGCAGGCAAGCAGGAAGACGCTGACGTTATTACCGCAGGTGACATTGGCGCAGTTGCAAAGCTTGGCGACGTTTTAACAGGCGATACCCTTTCAGCTAAGGGCACTATTGCTGCTAAGAAGCCTTACTTCCCGAACCCTAACCTTACCGTTGCGGTTTACCCCAAGTCTAAGGGTGACGAAGAAAAGATTGCTTCCGCACTAGCCCGTATTACCGAAGAAGACCCAACAATTAAGGTTTATAATGATAAAGAAACACATGAGCTTATTCTTTGCGCATTAGGTGAACAACACATTGACGTTGTTATTTCACGCTTAAAGGCAAAATTTGGCGCTGAGGTTGAACTTAAAGCACCAAAAATTGCTTACCGTGAAACCATCCGCAAGGAAGTTAAGGTACAGGGTCGACACAAGAAGCAGTCAGGCGGTCACGGTCAGTTCGGTGACGTTTGGATTAAGTTTGAGCCCTGTGATGAGGAAGAACTTGTATTCCAAGAAGAAGTGTTCGGTGGCGCTGTTCCTAAGAACTTCTTCCCCGCTGTTGAAAAGGGTCTTAAGGAATCCGCAATGAAGGGTGTTTTAGCAGGCTACCCAATGGTTGGAATTAAAGCGACACTTTTCGACGGCTCTTACCACCCTGTTGACTCTTCTGAAATGGCATTCAAAATGGCTGCCGCTATTGCTTATAAGGATGGTATCCCTCAGGCTTCCCCTGTATTGCTTGAGCCTATCGGCACATTAAAGGTTCTCGTTCCTGATGAAATGCTCGGTGACGTTATTGGTGATATCAATAAGCGCCGTGGCCGTATTATCGGTATGAATCCTGCTGAAAACAAGTTGCAGGAAATTATCGGTGAAGTTCCCATGGCTGAAATGTCTGACTTTGCTACAGCAATGCGTTCTATCACTCAAGGTACTGCAACCTTCACACTTGAACCCACAAGATATGAAGAAGTTCCCGCAATGATAACCCAAAAGATTATCGACGCAAATAAATAATCAAATAGCAAAACCGCCAAGGTGTAAAAACCTTGGCGGTTATCTTTTAAGTATTAGAGTTCAAGCGTAATTTTTTTATTACTTACTGCATAGGGGCGATACAAAACGCCTGCCGCATCAAACATACGCTTTGAAGCCCTAACACTGTCAGTGTCGGCATATTTGTCATGCATATAAACAACCTCGGCAACACCTGACTGAATAATTGCCTTTGCACATTCGTTACAAGGGAAAAGTGTAACGTAAACCGTACAACCTCGCAAATTACCACGGTCACAATTTAAAATCGCATTAAATTCAGCATGACAAACGTATAAATATTTAGAATTAAAGGGGTCGTTGTCCCTATCCCACGGGAATTCATCATCATTACAGTTACGGGGCATACCGTTATAGCCCATAGACATGATACGCTTGTCCTGATTAACAATACAAGCTCCAACCTGAGTCGAAGGGTCCTTACTGCGCATTGCCGCCAAGGTGGCAATACCCATAAAATATTCATCCCAGCTTAAATAATCTTCACGTTTCATAATTATCACCTTATGTTTATATTACTATTTATTTTCAGTTTTTGCAACCTTAAATTTTAGTATGTAAAGCGAGCATATAACCATTATAAGCGGAAATACTGCCGCCGCAAGAAAACCGATGTTAAGGTTTGTATATTCCGCCACCAAGCCGACAAGGCCTGGTCCTAAGGCACAGCCCGTATCACCGCACATTGCAAATGCGCTGAACATTACCGCGCCGCCCGTTTTAAAGGTACGTGCTCCAGCCGAATAAATACCCGGCCAAGAAATGCTTACCGAAAAGCCGCAAAGCGCACAGAATATAAGCGATAGCGCCGCAATTTTGCATAAGCCGACCATAACGTAACAAACAAAGCAGAGTATATTAAGCCAAATTAAAACCCGCGTAAACGACACCATTTTTGAAAATTTAGCATAAATCACACGTCCAAGCGCCATAAATAGTGCAAAAAGACAGGGACCCACAATATCACCTATTGCCTTTGAAACGCCGAGTGCCTGCTCTACAAAAAGTGACGCCCACTGCGACATTGCAATTTCACTTGCACCGCCGCAAAACATCATAAACATATATACAATAAAGGTGGGTGTTTTTAAAAGTTCAATTAAGGTGGACTGTTTTTCTTCCTTACCAGGCTCTACAATAGGCACACGCAAAAAAGCCAACATATTTATAAATGGCACAACCGCCCACACAAGCGGAATATAGGACCAGTTTTCGCGTCCAAATATAACCACCATTGCGGTAGTAAGAGGTACAACCAGTGTTTGACCCCAACAGTAAAACGAATGCAGCACCGCCATATTGCCCGATTTATTACTTGTAGGCAGCATTTCTATCATAGGGCTAAGAATTACCTCCATAAGCCCGCTACCCGTTGCATAAACCGCAATAGCAATAAACATGGCAACATACGGATTCGGCATTACACGGGGCAAAATTGCCATTAGACAAAGACCCAAGCACGCTGTAAACTGACATAAAAATGCCGCACTGCGATAACCTATTTTATGTATTATTTTAGGGGTTAAAAAATCAATGAACATTTGCAAGGCAAAGTTAAAAACAATAAGTCTACCCAATTTTTCATAGCCAAGGCCGTATATATCCTGAAAAACTATAAAAAGTATTGGTAAAAAGTTATTAACAATTGCCTGTACCACAAAACCGACATACCCCGCCAATTTTGTGGGTAAATATTTTCTGTTCTGCTCAGTCATTTAGCATTTCCTTTACAAAGGGTATAATTTCATTTGGGTTACTCATAAGTGTTTTAGCGCCGTTTTTAAGCAGTTCGTCGCTTTTCCTAAAACCCCAAAGCACACCTAAGGGGTAACAACCACTGTTCACCGCCGTTGCGCAGTCCATACCGCTGTCACCAATAAATATACATTCGTGTGGCTTTACACCAATTTCGTCCATAATCATTAAAGTAAGGGTAGGGTCAGGTTTTACGGGAATACCTTCCCTTTTACCTGCAACCGCCATGAAAATATCGCCAAAAAATTCCTTAACAATTACGTTTGTCATATCGTCAGCTTTATTTGAAACTACCGCAAGCTTAAGACCCATATCACTAAGCGTTTTTACTGCATTTTCCATACCATCGTATACATGGGTGTAAACAAGACAATGTTCACGGTAATAGTCCATAAAGCCATTAAAAACCGACTTGAAGGTTTCGTCAGTTAAAGCATCATTTGGTATTGCCCTTTCAATAAGCTTTGCCATACCGTCACCTATAAGATATTTATAATCATCAATCGGATAAGGCTTAAATCCGTGTTGTTCCAATGCGTAATTGGTGGCTACTGCTAAATCCTTAAGTGAATTAACAAGCGTACCATCTAAATCAAAAATTACTGCCTTATACATAAGCTTACATTCCTCCATAAACACAAAAAACCCCTGAGTAAAAACCCAGGGTTTGTTTGTAAGCAATTATTAGATAGCTCTGGTAACTTTACCCGAACGTAAGCAGCGGGTGCAAACATTGATACGACGGGGAGAACCGTTAACGATTGCCTTTACCTTCTTAACGTTGGGCTTCCAAGTTCTGTTTGAACGTCTGTGTGAGTGA
>JAGAPJ010000050.1 GCA_017623315.1 Clostridia bacterium
GTTTTTAAGGTGTTAAAATTTTAAAGCAAAGCAAACCCAAAAGTGAAAGGTTAAGCCTTTCTTAAACTGGAATAGGGGTGAAATTCCCCTGCGAACTCGTCGCCGTAATTTGTGTTAAGCCGTTTTATTATGTCACTGCTGAAAAGCGGGAAGGCGAAACGGCCCGATATGCCCCGAAATACTCGCACAATAAGTCGGAATACTCGCTTTTGGTGGTTAATACAAATGTGTCACGAGTAATTGACGGTGTATTGTGCTGAAGTAACCTTGTATTGTGGTGTACTTTTGTACTTATATCTCCTTTTGTATTAGCGTTGTTTTGACAACAATACAAAAGGAGTTTTTTATTTTGAAAAACAAAAGAATTTTAACAAAGATTTTGGCACTTGTGCTTGTGGTTCTAATGACAGTATTTTCATTTGCCGCTTGCGGTAAGGCCGACACAAATTCCGATATTAATTCGGGTACACAGGAAACCAAAACAATTAATATTACCGTAACGGTAATAGCAAAGGACAAAACCGAAAAAACCTTTACTATCGAAACCGACAAGAAAAATCTTGGTGATGCACTTTTAGAGGAAGGGCTTGTGACCGAGGAAGAGCATAAATCGGGCTTTTACACCAATATCGACGGTGTTCGTGCTGATTATACCCTCGATAAGAGCTGGTGGTGCTTTACCAAGGGTGGTGAAACTGTAATGGTCGGTGCAAATGATTTAAAAATAGCAGATGGTGAAAAATTTGAAATCACAAACACACCGGCTTAAGCTTGTTGAATTACTAATACTTGTCCTAATGGGTGTGTTAATGTATGTTTCGCAGGTTATAATGGCACCCCTTACCAATATTGAGCTTGTGAGCTTTTTAATAATAATTACCGCAAGGCGCTTTGGCTTTAAATCGCTTATTTCGGTTTATATTTTTGCTTTTTTGGAAATTATGACCTATGGCATAGCAATATGGAACGTAATGTATCTTTACGTTTGGGCAATTTTAGTGCTTATAGTTATTCTGTTCAGAAAAATTGGCAATGTTATTTTGTATACTGTTATTTCGGGGCTTTTTGGTATACTTTTCGGTACACTTTGTTCTGTTCCTTATTTTATGACAGGCGGTATTTCAATGGGCGTAGCGTGGATAATAAGCGGTTTTTCATTTGATATTACACATTGCATAGGTAACGTTGTTTTGACTGCAATTTTGTATATTCCAATAACTAAAGCATACAATTATATACTCAATAAAACCCTTAAATAAAAGGAATTCTCGCGGCAGTAGAGTTGATTTTCAGAGCTCTACTGCCGCGTTTTTTGCTTTAGAATTTTAAAAAATAGGAGTAGGTTGAATTATTTTCGGTGTTATGGCTATAATTTCAATATCATGTTTTTCGGAGGCAAAAAATGAGTTTTAAAATTGTGACCGACTCATGCGCAAATTTAACGAATGAGCAAATTAAGGGATTTGATATTGAGATAATGTCGCTTCAATACCATATGAACAACCAAAGCTTTGACAGCTACATAAAGGGTGCGGCGCCCGATTTCAGCAATGTGTATAAGTTCCTTCGTGAAAAAGGGAAAATTACTACTTCACTTATAACCCGTGAAGAATGCGACAAGGTAATTATTCCGCTTTTGCAAAAAGGCGAAGATGTTTTGGTTTTGGCCTTTTCGTCGGGCCTTTCGGGAACCTACCAAAATATTGTTTTAGCGGCTGAGGATTATAAGGAAGCTTTCCCCGAACGCAAAGTAATTGTTGTTGACACATTGGCGGCTTCAATGGGTCAGGGCTTGATTGTGCATTATGCGGTACAGCTTCAAAAAGCAGGCAAGACTATTGACGAGGTTACCGCTTGGGTAGAAGAAAACAAGCTTTGTATTTACCACATTTTCACTTTGGACGATTTATTTTTCCTGAAGCGTGGTGGCAGGCTTTCGGGTACAACTGCAGTTGTGGGCTCGGTGCTTGGTATAAAACCACTTATGCACATGGCAAACGATGGTAAGCTTTATGCTACAGGTAAGGCACGTGGACGCAAGGCTTCAATCGAACACCTTATAAATTCGGTTGGCGAAAAGGCAGTCGATATTGAAAACCAAACTGTATTTATTGTTCACGGCGACAGCTATGAGGATGCAAAATTTATTGCGGCGGCTGTTAAAACCAAATACGGTGTAAAGGATGTTGTTATAAATTGTCTTGACCCCGTAATTGCATCACATTCGGGTCCCGGTACTTTAGCAATTTTCTTTATGGGAAAACAAAGATGATATAAAAAACTGCGGTGACACCACCGCAGTTTTTTATGTTCAAATTATAGTTTATCGGGGAATTTGATTGTAGAATTTAAGCCTTCTCCAGCGGAGAAGGGGAAGACCCTTTCGCAGTGCGAGAGAGATGTCACGAAGTGACAGAGAGACGAGTCCGTCAGACCAACCGCAAGGTTGGTGGATGAGGAGAATATTGTTAAGAGAGTGCTTTAATGCTCCTCATCCGTCGCCTAACGGCGCCACCTTTTTTCTCCGAAAACAGGAACCCTTTTGTCGCTA
>JAGAPJ010000051.1 GCA_017623315.1 Clostridia bacterium
ATAAGAACAGCTGCAGGGGGAGTCTTTGTGATGAAGCTGAAAGAACGGTCAGCATAAACTGTAATTACAACAGGAATGATAAGACCAACGTCGTTCTTAGTTCTTTCGTTAAACTCCTTGGTGAAAGCCATGATGTTAACACCATGTTGACCGAGAGCAGGACCTACAGGGGGAGCTGGTGTTGCTTTACCTGCGGGAATTTGTAATTTAATGTAGCCAGTAATTTTTTGAGCCATTTTATTTGCACCTCCATAATTCGTGGTAACAGTATCTTATTGTCTGATACCTGGCGGGGCGGTCATATTCCGTCCCTCCCACCGTGACACACTTTGTGTCGGGGTTTAATAAGCATTTCTGCGTATTAACTAATTAATTTTCAAGAGAAATTTGGTCAAGTTCTAATTCGACCGGTGTTTCCCTACCAAACATTGAAAGAACAACGCAAACACTATTGTTTTCGGTATCAACCGATTTAACCGTGCCGGTGTAACCTTCAAGCGGACCGCTGATAATTTTAACAATATCGCCGTCCTTATAACCAACCTCAACGCTGTGCTTTTCTACGCCAAGGGAAGCAACCTCTTCATCAGTCAAGGGAACAGGCTTAGAAGCCGGCCCCACAAAGCCTGTACAACCGCGAATGTTTCTTACAACATACCAGCTGTCGTCGGTCACAATCATTTTAATTAACACATAACCGGGGAAAATTTTGCGTTCAACCTCGCGAACCTTGTCTTCCTTAATTTCGGTTACGGTTTCCATAGGGATTTTAATATCTTGTATTAAATCCTGCATTCCACGACTTTCAACCATAGTTGCTAAGTCGGTAGCCACCTTGTTTTCATATCCTGAATAGGTATGCACTACATACCATCTTGCTTCTTGTATTTCAGACATGATTTACCTCCAAGGATTATTTAACGCTATTTAAGATTAATTCGATAAGACTACCTAAGCCCCAGTCAACAAGCCAGATAAGTGCGCCTACAACTGCGCACATAACCAAAACAATGCCTGTATTCTTTAAAACTTCTTTGTAGTTGGGCCAAACAATCTTCTTAACTTCACTCTTATAATCTCTGAAGAAGTGTACAACACGCTGAGCAATAGTCTTGCCACCGTTTGCTTTTGCTTCAATATAGTCATCAACAAAAAGGTTTGTAATTGCGAATGCTGCAAATGCGAACATTGCAACAACCATAATAATTGCAAACCAGGTGTAATGAACACTTGAAACAGGAGCAATAGGACGAACGTCAACAAATTTTGTGATTTTGCCTAATACACAAACCAATGTGTAAATAGCAGTGAAAAGACTTACAGCAGAAACAGTGTAACGAATTTCTTTTTTGTTAACGAACAAACCAACAGCATTTAATACAGCAGCGAATGCGGTAAGAATAAAGGTGAACAAAATTTTAGCAGACATTGCTAATTTTACGCTTTCACCTAAGAATTCAACCTTTGAGCCAAATGCCCATTGAGCTGCGATGTAAGAACCTGCTAATTCGCCTTTTGAGAAAACGTCAACAAAAGGAAGGAAAAACATTACAAACGCACCAAGACCGAAAACAACAGCAGCAATTTGAGAAATTTTATTTAATATCTTCATTAAACTGCCTCCTACTTTGTTTCCTTGTGAAGGGTGTGCTTTTTGCAGAACCTGCAGTACTTGTTCATTTCAAGTCTGTCGGGGTCGTTCTTCTTGTTTTTCATTGTGTTGTAATTGCGTTGTTTGCACTCTGTGCAAGCAAGTGTGATTTTAACTCTCATAACGGCACCTCCCGCTTTACGGAAATATTTTTTGCTTTTACTCTTGTAAAAGTAAACGCCTCCCTCAGTCCAAGACTTTAATACACCGCATCACACACCACATTTAGCGGTTTGTGAAAAGCACGTTGCAATATATTGAAAATCTTTAAAAACCGGTCCTTATTGCAAAAAAAAAGACCTTTCAGAGGTAGTGATATTATACCACATACCTCGCAAAAGGTCAAGCATTTTTTATTATATATAATGTATAATCATTTGTGATAAGTCGGGCCTTCGTTTATCTTAAATGCACGATAAACTTGTTCAAGCAGCATTACACGGAAAAGCTGATGCGGAAAGGTCATTTTAGATAATGACAACCGCATTTTTGCCGTAGCTTTTACTGTTTCGCTTAAACCGTAAGAACTACCTATAATAAAGGCTATTCCCCTGCCCTGCTGTGATAAATCATTTACCTTTTCGGCAAATTCCTCGCTTGAAAGTTGTTTGCCCTCGACACAAAGGGGATAAACATCACAGTTTTTGGGGATTTTTTTAAGTAACATTTCAGATTCTTTTAAAAGCGCTGCATCAATTTGCGATTTCGATGGTGAATCAGGTAATTTTACAGGTTCAAGCTCAATTATTTCCAAATCGCAATATCTTGAAAGACGCTTTGCATATTCCGAAACAGCGTCCCTTAAATATGCTTCTTTAAGTTTGCCAAGCGCAATAAGCGTTACCTTTATCATATTATCGTCACCCCGTTACCCTTAGGACGTGCAACCGTTAAAATATAGTCCTTACCGTTTTGTGCGCCTTCTTTAATTAAAGCCGCTTCGGCTGTGGCTTTAGCAAGCATTGGCATATTGTTGTGCTGACTTAAATGCCCTAAAATAAACCTTGTCGTGCCTGTTTTTAAAAGGGAGTTAAGTTCGCTGGCACAGGCATTGTTTGAAAGATGACCCCTGTCTGACAAAATACGCATTTTAAGGTGTGGCGGATACTGTCCCTTTTTAAGCATTTCAATATCGTGGTTAGATTCCAAAAGCACCACATCATTACCTACTATTGCGTTACGCATTGTATCGGTTACAATGCCGCTGTCGGTACAAACGGCAACCTTTTTATTGTCTGGCAAAATAAAGCTGTACCCGCTTGAGCCGTCACAGTCGTGACTGGTTTCGAAACGGCGAGCAATTATACCGCCTATTTCTACAAAATCATTATCCGTTGCAATAACTGTTGCTTTTAGGGGAATTTTGTCAAATTCAGCCAATTTTTCAAGGGTTTTAACACTTGCAAAAAGGGTTGCATTAGTTTTGTTCAAAAGGGTTTTAAGCCCTTTAATATGGTCTTCGTGCTCGTGGGTAATAAACACCGCAGTGATTTCGTCAATACTGCCGCCTGCACCCTGCAATGCTTCGCAAATACCCTTAAAGGACGCGCCTGCATCAACCAAAATACCGCCGTTTTGTGTGCCAATATATGTACTGTTACCACTTGAACTGCTAAAAAGCGGACAAATTTTTGACAAAAAATCACCTCCTAAACTTAAATAAACAGGCCAACCGCAGTTGACCTGTATTATTTTAAGCTTGCTTTAAAATTTCAACACCGTCAGGGTAATAAACACGCTTAATGTTAGCGCCAAGCTTTGTGAATTTTTCCACAACGTCTTCATATCCACGGTCGATACGTTCAATTTCTTCAATAACGGTTTCCCCTTCAGCCACAAGACCTGCAATAAGCATTGCGGCGCCCGCGCGCAAATCGACCGCCTTAACGGGTGCAGCAGAAAGACCGTTTACACCTGTAATAACCGCTGTTTTACCGTCAACCTGAACGTCTGCGCCCATAAGAGTTAATTGGTCAAGATACCTAAAGCGATTGTCCCACACGCCTTCGGTTACAATGCTTGTGCCTTCAGCAATTGTCAAAACGGTTGCCATTTGAGGTTGCATATCGGTTGGAAAACCTGGATGCGGCATTGTTTTAACGTTGCATTTACGGGGACGGCGGTCCATAGTAACACGCACGGCCTCATCATATTCGGTAATAACTGCGCCTGTTTCGCGTAGCTTTGCGATTATAGATTCAAGGTGCTTGGGGGTGACGTTATTTATAAGCACATCGCCCTGTGTGGCAACTGCCGCCGCCATATAGGTGCCCGCTTCAATTTGGTCGGGTATAATGCTATAGGTAGTCCCCTGTAGACTTTCAACACCGCGAATTTTAATAACGCTTGTACCTGCCCCCATAATATTGGCGCCCATAGAGTTTAAATAGTTTGCAAGGTCAACTATATGTGGCTCACGCGCGGCATTTTCAATAACGGTAAGACCTGTTGCCTTAACTGCCGCAAGCATAATATTAATAGTGGCGCCAACCGAAACAACGTCCAAATAAACACTGCTTCCACGAAGCTCGGTAGCTCTGGCGTCAACCATGCCCTTTTCAAAGGAAACCTTTGCGCCAAGCATTTCAAACCCCTTAATGTGTTGGTCGATGGGACGAACGCCAAAATTACAGCCACCGGGAGGTGCAACACGCGCCTTTTTCATTCTGCCCAACAAAGCACCCAAAAAATAGCTTGAAGCGCGCATACCCTCTGCCATTTTTTGTGAAACAACAAAGGAATTTACGTTAGTAGGGTCAATTTCAACTGTAGATTTATTTATAAGCCTTACATTTGCACCAAGTGCTGACAAAACGTGTAAAATGTTTGTCACATCGGAAATGTTAGGAATGTTTTCAATTATTGAAGGACTGTCTGCAAGTAAAACTGCCGGGAGAATTGCGACTGCGGCATTTTTGGCACCGCTTATCCGAACTTCACCGCACAAACGGTTGCCGCCGGAAATCACAAATTTTTCCATTAATGCCCCTCCTATCCTAAATTTTGTTGATAAATAAATTTTACCCAAAATATATGGGCGCAAACCAACGAATATATTATATACTATTTTTTGCCACCTGTCAATTTTGATTTTAATTATTGACAAAATTGTAATAAAAAAGCCGATGAATAAAATCCATCGGCTTTAAAATTATTTGTGTTATTTCATTTGCATTTTATATTCATAATCTGCAATAAATTGACTTATATCGCTATAACTGCTGTAATCCATATCTAAATCACGAATTTCGATAATAGCCTTTATCATTATTTTCTCGCGCTTGCCTAGAAAATTAGCTTTTTTCAAATACTTTAAATAACTTGAAACGGTATAGTCTCCGCCCGAAATAATTTCTTCCCATTCCTCATGAAAATGTTCTGTAATTTCATCAACCGATGAATTTTTATAACCAACTGTACTTGTTGAAAGGGTATTTGCAATTTCTATTACAGGCGGATGTACAACATCTTTTGTGGCAAAAACCGCACACACAAGACAAACAACCAAGCACATTGTTGCGCCTATTTTTCGACCCGCTAAATAAAAACTGCTGGGTGTCAAATCGTCAACGTTATTAACCCTTAAGCTTAAACTCATTTTTTCAAGTTCCCAGCTTATTTGAGGCATTAGTGCTTCAAGTGCACCTATAGCGCCGAAGATTATACACCAAAACGGAAGCGATGAGCCCCTGTTTTTAAACATAAGAACAAAGCCCAAAATAAACAAAAGTAACGAAACAACAATACAAGAAACACCAACGATTTTATCATAAAGCGAAACGTAAAGCGGGTCTTTTTTGTTATACAGTTTTTCAATAGTGGCATCAATTTTTGCGGATGCTTCTTTTTGCTGTTCGGGATTAACTGTATCCGAAAGTTTTTCGTTACAGTCAACGCAAAACATACGTTCATCCGAATTATAAGCCCCGCAGTTTTGACAAATCTTCATTTTATTCCACCACCCTATTTAATTCAAGCTAAAATAATTAATTTTAAATGCTTCACCCCAAAATACAAATTTGGGTTTATCGGTAACTTTATTGATATAACTCGTAAGGGCGAACTGTGTTCGCCCGCAAGCCTTCCCCTGCGGGGAAGGGGTAGACTCTTTCGCAGTACGAGATAGATGTCACGAAGTGACAGAGAGAGACGAGTCCGTCAGACCAACGCTATGCGTTGGTGGATGAAGAAAGCATTATAAACTGAAATTATAGTGTCCTCCTCATCCGTCGCCTATAGGCGCCACCTTCTCCGCTGTAGAAGGCTATTTTGTTACAATTCCGTCATCGATAAACTATAATTTACCCTCTCACTGATTTTTGTGGTTTATGGTAGTAATTTGAAGCGGTTCGCACGAGATATTCGTAATTTCCAGCGTGAGATATTCCATAAATGCTTCAATAATTATTTTGTTATTTTCATTTTCAAATCCCCAAAAACGAAGATTTATTATTCCGCTTCCCTCAACGTACACTATTGTTAAATTTTTTAAAAATTCATCATAGCTAATTGTTGTTTCCGTTTTTGAAAGGGCATAATTTATACATTCTTCAGATGTTATAACCTTTACACAAGTATCAAGTAGCTCGCTGTCAACGGTTGTATCCGACTTTACAACAAATTGCGCGCTGTTTTCGTAACCGTATTTAATTTTATTTATTGCATCGCAGGATGAAAAGCTCATAACTATTAAAACAGTCATAAAAACCGCAAATACTAAATTTAAAATTTTTGTCTTTTTATCCATAATACAAACCACATTTCACAATCTACGAATTTGGCGTATAGATAAATTCTTTTCATTGCGAATTTCAATATTTTTAAATTCAGCCATTTTTACAATATGCCAAACATTTTCCATTTCACTTAAAAAATCCAAAACACATTTTTTATCATTATTATAAAGTGCAATAATCACGTAGCTATCATCATCCTTTTCAATGATTCGCACGCAACAAATTTCGTTCCACAATATTTGCTTTTTAAAGAATAAAAGCGTTGTTTTAGCAATTTTTTCATTATCAACATCATATTTTATACTAAACAAAAACACATTTAAACACAAACAAATAAATAAAAGCGCCGAAAAAATATAAAATAAAATTTTGGTGTCACTTCCAACAAAAAACGAAGCCGTTAAAAACAACGTACATCCAAAAAATAATATTGACAAAAAAATTACACTTGCCTTTTTATTGTAAAAAACCTTAAATTCATTTTTTAGTTCTACGTCGGGCTGTTCTTTGTATTCTGATTTGAATAAGCCAAATAATAATTCTAAAGCCGCTTCAATAAAATGCTCCAAAATTTTCTCTCCTTTAAAACAAATAGAATTAAACTAACAGTAACATAACCAGAAGCGACACTAACGCGCCCATAACAAGCCATTCTATTAGCCCCAACAATATGCGTCCCGCAAATAATGAAAGAATTGATGCTCCGCCGTTTTTGTTTTTAATGTTTTTTATAATATGCTTTTTATAAATTGCATCGCCGAAAAGTCCCCAAAAAACACAGGTAAACGGAACTATTAAAAGGGTTTTAAGTTGAGCTATAGCTTCTATTTCGGCAAGCTTATTTTCAGCCATAGCGCCCTTTTGAACAATTTCGGGCGAATAGGGTCTGCCGTCCGCATCAAGCATTATGGTTTGACCGCCACCTTTAATATATTCTTTATACGGTGCAATGTCCTTGTTTAAGATTTTCATTTCTTCGGTATGGGGTAACAAAAATACAACCGAAAGCGCCACCGTAATTAAAGACGTAACAATAAAGCCTATTACTGCAACCTTGTACATTTTACGGTATAAAACCCAGTTAATCCCAAAAAAGAATGCCGACCAGTTTATATGTAAAAACCATTTTTTACCATTGTTATTTTTATATATGTCAATATATCGCTTTGAATTTTTATCTATATAATCTTCCCACTCGGTTTGACCTATACCGTCTATAATAAACCCTGCCTTTTCGGCATCGCCGCCTAGCTTTGTCCAACAGTTTTTGCAATAACCGTCCTTTGCGTTGCAAATTGTACCGCAATTTTCGCATTTTATGGTACTGTTATTCATAAAACCATCTCCTTTGTTAAATTATACCACAAAAATATTGGCAAAACAATTTACAATATTTTAACCATCACTTGTTAGACGTAATTTTTTATAAAAACTCGCAGTATTTTTAAAATTTTTGTATAAAAACAAATCCCCATAACCTAGGTTGTGGGGATAAAGTTAATTTTTGGCTGTTACTAACTATTATGATGCCAACTTGAAGTTGGTCTTTTGAAAAATCAATAAGCCGTAAAATTTCATTTTGTATTTCACGGAGTTTTGGAATCAACTCTAAACCTCGTTTATTCTTTTTGAGAAAATTATAAGGATCAAAGTTTCTGTACCAAAGACCGTATAAAAACCGTATTTATTCTTGCAATTCTTCTTTTCTCATATTACCGCCGCCTTTCTTTTTGGTAACAGCAATTATATCTGAAAAGTTTTAAAAGTTCAGAGAATTATTTTTTATAAAAATACGGTCCGCACATTCCTTCGTGTGTTTTGGTATAAGTCCAAGAAAAATCACTTGCGGTAATTGTTACATCAACAAATTGATCTAATAATTCTGCCGTGATGTTTTCAGCATTTTCCAGTTGAAATGCAACATCATCAACATTATTGACAAGTATACATTTGTTTTTATTTTCTTGATTGAATAAGTTTTTAGCGGTATCTCCTATTTCACAATTTAAAAACTCAAAACTAAAAATATGCCAAAGGAATGAGGTGTACTTTTGAGAATCCAAGCAAAGCTTTTTGATTTCTTTAATATTGGCATCGGCAGGGGCAAATCTATTTACCCATTCTTTTTTATATTCTTTGATTTCTTTTTTGTCTAATAACTGCGCTTTAATATTCAGATTTTCACAAAAGCATAAAAACTCCGACTTTGTTTCTTCTAAATCTAAAACTTGTTGCTTTTTATTGTCAATTGTTTCCTTAATGATTCTATGTATTTCCCAAAAGCGCGGAGGTTCATACATCATTTCTTCCGGTTTTTCAGGCAACAACCATTTCATATCCTCGCACCAAAAACGAATGCAAATAAAGCCTTCGGGAATATCCTCCGGAATATCTTTAAATTCATAATCCTCGCATTGAAAATCAAATTGGAATATTCCAACATCAATTCGCGGATCTGGGCGTTCATCAATAAAGTCGTTTTCTACAAGCTCTTCTATTGTTGTCAATTCTTCGGGCGGATACTCAATATATTTTCCGCAAACAAAATAATAACCGCCACAAGGGAAGTTGCCATTTTTATCGGCACCGATATGTTCAATTTCACAACAGGTAGGATCAATGCTAAACGCATCAAAAAACGCCTTTTCCTCAACCGTTAAATCCTTGCAATACTCAGCAAAGTTTCTATTGGCTTGATTGTCATTTTTTTCGTATGTATTATAATACTCTGTTGTTCTATCAATATCAACTGCAATTTTCCAATCGCCGTATTGTACTGTGTTCATAAATTCACCACCCTTTATGTTATTTATTATTATAGCATAATTTATCAAATCACTCAATACACTTCGATCGTTTGAATCTACATTGACGGAGATTTTAGTGATATTAAAATGAAATATTTTTCTTGCGAAAAAATATGAAATAATCCTTGCCGATTATGAAATATTCGGTGTTCCACCGAATGTGAAATGAAATTTGCCTTTTAACATTTGCAAAGCAAATATTTCATAGCAAAGCTATTTCACTCGCCGCAAGGCGAATTTCATTGAAAAAAGCACCGACAAAGTCGATGCTTTTTTCTGGCTGTTACGAACCATTATGATGCCACTTTTATTGACTTTTATAACTATGTATGATATACTTTTCCAGGGTGAAATATTATGGAAAAATCACGTATCCAATATATTGATTTTATAAAAACTATATCCATATTCATTATAATAACACTGCACAACGGTACATGGAGAACTGACTTTATATCATCTGGTTCTACCGCCTCTTTAGTGCAATACTGCATACGTTTGTTTTGCGAAGGAGTGCCAATTTTTGTATTTTTAAACGGATTTTTAATTTTTGATAAGCCGTTTAATGCAAAAAAGCATGCTAAAAAAACAATAAATTTACTTGTTCTAACCGTTTTATGGTCATTTATACTGGAAATCTATTTTACATTAATAGCAGGCACACCACCTACCGTTATCGGGGTTTTAACCAGTGTTTTGGAAACAAATATTTCTAACGGCCACACTGGTGTTTTATGGTTTTTGCAAGAGCTTTTCATTGTATATCTTATTTTTCCCATTTTAAAATATCTTTATGATACGCACGAAAAATTATTTAATTATCTATTACTGGTGCTTATCGTTTCCACCTTTAGTGTGTCATTTATATCACTGATATACGATATGTTTAATGTTGATATATTAAGGTCTGTTCTATCCTTCATAAAGCAATATGCATTGGTAGTTGGCACAAATATTTATGTTGTATATTTTATGCTGGGTGGCTACATATGCAAAAATATAAATAAGTTGCCTAAAAAAAGTCTTGTGCTGATTGGTGGTATATGCACGGTTATTGCTTGCATAATTGGTATTTATATATCTTATCGAAATGGTGTGACCTATTCTTCAAACTATAATTATTCACAAGTGTTTTTAATGTTTTTCATCATAGCGGCA
>JAGAPJ010000052.1 GCA_017623315.1 Clostridia bacterium
AAGAAAGTGCTTTAATGCTCTCCTCATCCGTCGCCTAACGGCGCCACCTTTTTTCTCCGAAAACAGGAACCCTTTTGTCGCTATGCGACATTTCCCCTAACAGGGGAATAACCGCTGGGGAAGGCTTGCGGGCGAACACAGATCGCCCCTACGAATATGCAATCTAATTTGTACTTTAATTCCGAATTACGCATTACGAATTCCGAATTTCGCGTCAGCGATAAACTCCCAATTTGACAGTTAAAATATTATCCCTTAACCGCACCTGCGGCTACGCCTTTAATAATATATTTTTGACTTGTTAAATAAAAAATTATAACAGGGATTATCGAAAGCACTAACATTGCCATTAATGCGCCCATATCGACCGACCCGTAACCGCCCTTTAAATACTGTACCGCGACAGGAATGGTTTTATAATCGTTACCAATTACTAAATAGGGTAAAAGGTAGTCGTTCCAAATCCACATGGTGTTTAAAATTGCAACGGTAACGGTTGTGGGCTTTAAAATGGGGAAGACCACTAAAAAATAGGTTTGAAGAGTGTTACATCCGTCAATTGTTGCTGCCTCTTCAACGGTTTTTGGTACAGATTTAACAAAACCCGAAAACATAAAGGTGGCAAGTCCAGCCCCGAAGCCGAGGTAAATTAAAATTATACCTACAGGGTTGTCAAGCATTAATAGGTTCGCAACCTTCGACATTGTAAACATTACCATTTGAAAGGGCACTATCATTGAAAAAACAAGGGCGTAATATAAAATATTAGTTAGAACACTTTTTGCCCTTACAATATACCACGCCGTCATAGAGGTAAAAATCACAATTGCCGCAACCGAAAATACCGTTATGAAAAGCGACCAGAAAAACGCCGTGCCAAAGTCTGTTTGGGTGAAGCCGTTTACAAAATTTTCAAGACCTGCAAAATTTTGGCTGTTTGGTAGTGTAAACGGTGCTTCGGTAATGGAAAACTTAAATTTTAAAGAATTAATTATTATAATAAAAATTGGCGCAAGGAAAACAAGTGATAAAAAAAGCAATATAATAAATATCGTACTGTGGGATAGACGCTTTTTAATCATTGTTCGACCTCTTTTCTGCGGGTTAGTACGAGCTGTGTCAGGGCAATAGCGGCAACAATTATAAAGAAGATTACCGCCTTGGCTTGACCGACACCCTCGTACCCAACCCTGCCGTAAAAGGTTTCATAAATATCAAGCGCAAGCATTCTTGTCCGTCCGCTTGGCGCACCCGCAGTTAAGGCGAGGTTTTGGTCAAACATTTTAAAGGAATTTGTTATAGTTAAAAAAAGGCAAATTGTAATTGACGGCATAACCGATGGAATAGTTATTTTAAAAAGTGTGGTAAAAGCGCCTGCACCATCAACCTTTGCGGCTTCTAAAACATCGGTTGGCACACTTGTTAGCCCTGCAATATAAATTATCATAACGTAACCAATCATTTGCCAGTTCATAAGCACGATAAGTCCCCAAAAACCGAAGCGTTCGTCACTTGTAATGGCGTACCCAAAGGGCTGAAGCACACCGTTTATTATGAGCTGCCAAATATAACCAAGCACAATACCTCCAATTAAATTAGGCATAAAAAATACCGTGCGGAAAAGGTTTGTGCCAATAATTTTTCGGGTAAGCAATAACGCTAAAATAAAGGCGAAAACGTTGATAGTTATAATCGCCAAAAGCGCAAAGCGTATTGTAAACCACAAGGCATTTAAAAAATCACTGCTGTCGGTAAAGGCGGTTATATAGTTTTTTAAGCCAACAAAGGTGGCGTTTTCCACCGTTGTAAATTCGGTAAAGGAAAGGTAAAGCCCCATTATAAAGGGTATAACAAATGCAATAGAAAAGGCAATAAGTGTTGGCAGCACAAAAACGGGGAAATAACGTTTTAAGGGTTTCATTTAATCACGTTCACTCTTCCATGCTTTTACAATATCGTTTTTAACCTTGTCCCATTCGCGCTTGCCCTGTGCGTAATCCAATAGTGCGTCACCTGTAGCTTTTTTAAAGGCTTCACCGGGGAATGCATTAAATACCCAAGGGACAGTTTTAAGGCTTTCGTCCTTCATATAGCGTGTTATTTCACGCGCTAGCGGGTCGGCGGGGGTTTCTTTTTCGGTAAAGGTGTTAAAGGGGGTTATAAAGCCAAGCTTTTCAGTAACATATTTTTTACCAATATCGCTGCTGAAAAGCCATTCCAAAAACTGAAGTGACGCCTTTTGTTGCTCGGCAGAGGCGTTTTTGTTTATGGCAAGGTAATTTTCTGTACCGATGCAAAGGCCTTGCTTTTCTTCACCGTCAATGTCGGTGTAAATGGGAAGCATTTTAATGTCCTCGGCAGTTACGGTATTGCCCTTAACACCCTCGATTTGTGACCAACCCCAGTTGCCGTTTTGCACCATTGCAACCTTGCCTAGTGCGAATTCTGCCATAGAATCGGCAACCGATTTCGAACCTAAAAGATTTTTAGTCGTTATTGAATTGTTTATATATAAATCGAAAAGCTTTTTATAATTATCGCTGTATTTAAGGGAAATTTCGTCGGCATCCAAAAGTGCAAGGGTGGGGTCGCCTTCTTTGTGCTTTTGGCTAATTTCATAATAAATCGGCACGTTTAAAAGGTGGGTTTGCCAACGCCAGTCTTCACCCGCTGAAAGTGAGGTAGAGGCAAAAACACCCTCGATTGAAAGCTTTTGCTTATTTGCGGTCATATCTTCAACAACGGATTTAAGGTCCTTAAAGCTTTTAATTTCGGACATATCGTTAATGTTGGTCTTTTTGTCGGGCAAGGCAAAATAACGTTTCATAATGGCGTTGTTATAAATAATACCATATCCTTCAACAACGTAAGGTATAGCATAAACGCCGCCGTCGTCGTGAATGGCAAGTGATTTATCACTTAAAAAATCGTAAAGCTTGCTTTCCTTAATGTCAAGACAGTAATCGTCCCAAGCGTCATAGCCAACAGGACCGTTCACTTGAAAAATTGTAGGTGGGTTAGATTTTGCAATCTCTGATTTTAAGGTTTGCTCATAGGTGTTTGCTGCTGCGGTAACCACCTTAACCTTTACGCCGGTTTCCTCCTCGTATTTTTTTGCGATTTCTTCATACACTGCGGCAGATTCGGGCTTAAAGTTCAAAAAATAAACCAAAGCGGCGTTCTTTTTGCTTGTACACCCCGCAAGTGAAAAGCAGGAAAAAATTAAAGCCGCCACAGTTAAAAATGCGGTAAATTTTGTTTTCATTTTTAAAAACCTCCAAAAATAAAGTTCTTTTTATACTTTTCCGCAAAAAGCCAAAATTATGAAAAATAAAAAATATTTTAAAAGTTAAAAATATTTCTTGACAAAGCGTATTTATTATGGTATATTAGTTAGGCGCTTGAAAATGCTGGTGTAGCTCAGTTGGTAGAGCAGCTGATTTGTAATCAGCAGGTCGGGGGTTCGAGTCCGTCCACCAGCTCCAGCGTTTATGAGTCTTTAATCGGACTCGAAGCCTGAGAGGGTGAGCGCCG
>JAGAPJ010000053.1 GCA_017623315.1 Clostridia bacterium
ATGAGGAGAATATTGTTAAGAGAGTGCTTTAATGCTCCTCATCCGTCGCCTAACGGCGCCACCTTTTTTCTCCGAAAACAGGAACCCTTTTGTCGCTATGCGACATTTCCCCTAACAGGGGAATAACCGCTGGGGAAGGCTTGCGGGCGAACTGTGTTCGCCCCTACGAATATGCAATCTAATTTGTACTTTAATTCCGAATTACGCATCAGCCACATAAACTCCCATTTTATTTGTTATTTGTATATATATTCTAATATTACCAATAATAAAACTGTATATCTTGACTTTATTATTTGGTTTTGTTAAAATAGTATGTAACATATTATATCATTTTTCGGGAGGATGACGTCTTTGAAAAATTTCAATAATTATAAAGATTATAGCCTAAAGGAAGATTTGCATTTTGAATCTAAAGCGGTGCATGGTGCACTCGGTACCGAGCCACTTACAGGTGCTGTTAGTATGCCTATTTTCCAGTCGGTTACTTTCAGACATCCCGAACTTGGCAATTCAACAGGCTTTGATTATAGCCGTCTTGAAAACCCCACAAGGCAAGAGCTTGAACGCACAATGGCTATTTTAGAGGGTGGTATCAAGGGCTTTGCTTTTTCAAGCGGACAAGCTGCAAATATGTCGGTTTTCTCGCTTTTAAATCCCGGTGACCACATCATTATGTCGGACGATATTTACGGCGGTACACACCGTATCGTCAATGACGTTTTCGGTAAATACGGTATTGCTCACACTAGTGTTGATTTGGCTGATTTGGACGCTGTTAAAGCGGCTATTACACCCAATACCAAGATGATATTTATCGAAACCCCCACCAACCCCGTTATGAAGGTTGCCGACATAGAAGAGCTTTCAAAAATCGCAAAATCAATCGGTGCATTAACTGTTGTTGATAACACATTTTTAACCCCTTATTTCCAAAAGCCGTTGTCACTCGGCGCTGATATTGTTACACATTCTTCAACAAAATATCTTGGTGGACATAACGACACCATTTCGGGCATTGTGGTTGTTAAGGATAATGAGGAAATCGTTAATAAAATTCGCGTTCATATGAAATCGCACGGCAGTCAGTTAGCACCTATGGACAGTTGGCTTTTGCTTCGCGGTATTAAAACCTTGCATCTTCGTATGGAACGTCATAACGAAAATGCTTATAAGGTTGCGCATTGGCTTCGCAACCAACCTAAAGTTAAAAAGGTTTATTACGTTGGTTTTGAGGACCACCGTGATTATGCCGTTACCAAAAAGCAAACTACAGGCTTTGGCGGTATGATTTCCTTTGCAGTTGACAGCTTTGAGACTGTTAAAAAGATTTTAAAGGGCGTGGATCTAGTAATGTTTGCCGAAAGTCTTGGCGGTACTGAAACCCTTATCACATACCCCACCACCCAAACTCACGAGGATACCCCAAAGCATTTAAAGGAAGAATTAGGCCTTACCGACTGCTTCTTAAGGCTTTCGGTTGGTCTTGAAAATGCTGACGATATTATTGCCGATTTAGACCGTGCCATGAATTCATAGGTGATAAAATGAAATTTACTAAGATGCAGGCGTTTGGAAACGACTATGTTTATATTGACGCCATACATCAGCGTCTTCCCAATTTGCCGGAGCTTGCAAAATTTGTAAGCAACCGGCATTTTGCTATCGGCTCTGACGGTATGGTGCTTATTTGCCCGTCCGATAAGGCGGATTTTAGAATGCGAATGTTTAACCCCGACGGAACCGAGGGTGAAATGTGCGGTAACGCGCTTCGTTCAATGAGCAAATATGTTTACGACCACGGTCTTACCGATAAAACCGAATTGGTTATTGAAACCTTAGGTGGTATGCAGCACGTAGAGCTCACAATTTCTAACCGTGAGCCCTTAGATTGCGAAAAAAATATGCTTTATCAAAACCGTGGCTTTGTTAGCAATATTAAGGCCAATATTGGTGCACCAAGGCTTGATACAAGCGTTATCCCCGTTAATACCGATTTAACGGAATTTATCGAACAGCCCGTACATGTGCTTGATAAAACCTTTTATATTACGGCGGTTTCGTGGGGCAACCCCCATGTTGCAATGTTTGTTGATAATGTTGATGATTTGGACGTTGAAAAATACGGTCGCGAAATTGAAAATATGACAAGCCTTTTTGTTAATAAAACCAATGTGACCTTTGCCCAGCTTGTAAACCCAAGTTACATAAAAATGCGTGAATGGGAACGAGGTGCCGGTGAAACCATTGGATGTGGCACGGGCTGTTGTACCGCTGTTGTTGCTGGCGTTTTAACAGGTAGATGTAACAGACACGTAACGGTTGAGCAAATCGGCGGCCCGTTAGATATCAACTGGGACGAAAAAACAAACACAATGTTTATGACAGGTCCAAGTCACAATGTATTTGAGGGAGAAATTGACGTAAGTCATTTGGGAGAGTAAAATGAAACTTTCACAACTTTTAAAAGATATTGAATTTGAAGTTTTGCAAGGTGACGTTAATACCGAAATTACCGACCTTGTTTACGATTCACGAAAAATTACCGAAAAAAGTGTTTTTGTGTGCTTGGTTGGCGCTAACGTTGACGGTCACAGCTTTGTAAACCAAGCGGTTGAAAAGAATGCCGCGGTAGTTATTGTTGAAAAAGCGGTTGAGAGTATACCTGCAAATATGACGGTTGTTAAGGTTAAAAATACTCGCCGTGCTCTTGCCTTTATGTCGGCGGCGTATTTTGGTTACCCCGCAAACGAAATTACTATAATTGGTCTTACAGGCACAAAGGGTAAAACCACCACAACCTTTATGGTTAAAAGTGTGCTTGAGTCGGCGGGCTATAAAACTGGGCTTATCGGTACAACCGGTATTTTAATTGGTGAGGAAGTGCTTCCCGCAAAAAACACCACACCCGAAAGTTACGAAATCCACCGTCTTTTCAGGCTTATGGTGGAGAGCGGCTGCAAATACGTTGTTATGGAAGTGTCGTCACAAGGTTTAAAATACGATCGTGTGGCAGGCATAAACTTTGATATTGGCGTGTTTACAAATTTTTCGCCCGACCATATCGGCCCTAACGAACACGATAGTATGGAGGATTATGCCGCTTCTAAAAGCATTTTGTTCCGCAACTGCAAAACCGCTGTGGTAAATGCCGATGATGAAAGCGTTGATACCATTTTGAAAGACCATACCTGCGAAGTGGTGCGCTATGCAATAAATAATAAGGCTGATTTAAAGGCCGAAAATATTGAATTCATCAAAGAAAACGGCAAGCTTGGTATGAAGTTTAATACCACGGGTGCTGTTGATTTTGATTTTACCGTGTACACCCCAGGTATGTTTTCGGTTTATAATTCGCTTGTTACAATTTATACTTGCAAACTTTTAGGCGTGGACAACACTGCAATTGCAAAGGGCTTGGAAACCGTTAAGGTGCGCGGTAGGGTAGAATTGGTGCCTTGTTCACCTGACTTTTCGGTTATTATTGACTATGCTCACAATGAAGTCAGCACCAAAAGTGTTATGAATACATTGGCGGAATATAAGCCAAACCGTATGATTTGTGTTTACGGCGGTGGCGGTAACCGTTCAAAGCTTCGCCGTTACGATATGGGTGAGGTTACGGGCGCTATGGCTGACCTTTGCATTTTAACCTGCGACAATCCTCGTGACGAAGAAATTAAGGATATTAATAACGACATTAAAATTGGTCTTGCAAGGTCAAACGGTAAGTATATTGAAATTGATGACCGTAAGGAAGCAATTAAATATGCAATAGAAAATGCCCAAAAGGGTGATTTTATCGTACTTCTTGGTAAGGGACACGAAACCTATCAGGAAATTAAGGGCGTTAAATACCACTTTGATGAACGTGAAGCCGTTGCTGAAATTAAAGAAGAATTAGGGTTATAAAAAATTAAAGCACACTCGAAACGAGTGTGCTTTTCATATTATTTACTTTCAATCTTTTCTTTACCGCCCATATAAGGTTGTAAAGCTTTAGGAATTGAAATTGTGTATTTTTCGCCGTCGAATGAAAGGTTGTTTTCAAGGAAAGCAATTAACATTCTGGGTGGTGCAACAACGGTGTTGTTAAGGGTGTGTGCAAGGTACTTCTTACCGTCGGCATCCTTAACGCGAATACCCAGACGGCGTGCCTGTGCATCACCTAGGTTAGAACAAGAGCAAACCTCGAAATATTTTTGTTGCTTGGGTGACCATGCTTCAATATCGTAAGACTTAACCTTTAAGTCAGCAAGGTCGCCTGTGCAGCATTCAAGGGTGCGAACAGGAATATCCATGCTTCTGAAAAGCTCAACAGAATAGCTCCACATTTTGTTGAACCATTCCATACTTTCTTCGGGCTTACAAATAACAATCATTTCCTGTTTTTCAAACTGGTGAATACGGTAAATACCGCGTTCTTCAATACCGTGTGCGCCCTTTTCCTTTCTAAAACAAGGCGAATAACTTGTTAAGGTTAAGGGAAGCTTTTCTTCTGCAGTAATGGTATCAATAAACTTACCAATCATTGAATGTTCGCTAGTGCCGATAAGGTAAAGGTCTTCGCCTTCAATCTTATACATCCTAGCGTCCATTTCTTCAAAGCTCATAACACCTGTTACAACATTGCTTCTAATCATATAAGGGGGAATACAGTATGTAAAGCCCTTATCAATCATAAAGTCACGCGCATAAGCCAATACTGCTGAATGAAGCCGTGCAATATCGCCCATAAGGTAATAGAAGCCTTCGCCCGCAACCTTACCTGCAGCTTCCTTATCAATGCCGTTGAAAGCCGCCATAATGTCGGTGTGGTAGGGGATTTCGAAACTAGGTACAGTCTTTTCACCGTACTGTGTAACCTCGACATTTTCGCTGTCGTCTTTACCTACGGGTACGCTGTCGTCAACGATGTTTGGAATCTTCATCTGAATTTCCAAAACCTTTTTGGCAAGCTCGTCCTCTTTAATTTCAAGCGCTTTTAATTCTTCAGCCTGTTCGGTAACAAGACGCTTAATTTCTTCAGCCTCTTCACGCTTGCCCTGTGCCATAAGCATACCAATTTGTTTGCTTATTTTGTTGCGGTTTGCGCGAAGCTCGTTAGCACGGTTGTTAGTAGAACATTTTTCGTTATAAAGCACGATGATTTCGTCAACTAACGGGAGCTTAGAATCCTTAAATTTCTTTTTGATATTTTCTTTTACTAATTCGGGATTATCACAAATAAATCTGATGTCCAGCATTTTTTCTCCTCCAAAGGATATAATATACCTAGAAAGTATAACACATATAAAAAAATATGTCAAACGAAAGGGACATAAAAAATGGAAAAAATTAAAAAGGTTTCAAATAAAACCGAAATGCCACTTGAAAATATCGGAAAACCGCCCGAAACGGCAGAGGAACAGGTAAATTGCTATGGTACTTATGAAATTCAGTCGACGGCCGATAATGATAATATGTACCCCGCAATCTCACAGGGGTTTAACAAAAATATTATTAAAACCGACCGCGAAAATGAAGAAAGGCGCGATAATGCGCGAAAAAGCGGTAAAAAGTATCAGTAATTCTTGACAAAGTCGGCTTTAACAATTATAATATATAGGTAAAAATTTGTTTTTCTGGAGGAAAAATTATTATGATTAGTGCCGGCGATTTTAGAAATGGCGTAACATTTGAAGAAGATGGCAACGTGCTTCAGGTTGTTGAATTCCAACACGTTAAACCCGGTAAGGGCGCTGCTTTCGTAAGAACAAAAACCAAGAACGTTATCACAGGTGCGGTTATTGAAAAATCTTATAACCCTACTGCTAAGTTCCCCACCGCTTTTATTGAAAGAAAGGATATGGAATATTCATATCCTGACGGTGACATCTACTACTTTATGGATCAAGAAACCTACGAGCTTGTTCCCATTAACGCTGCTGACCTTAGCGATAACTTCAAGTTCGTTAAGGAAAATATGGTTTGCAAAATTTTATCCTATAAGGGCAAGGTTTTCGGTGTAGAACCCCCAACATTTGTTGAACTTCAAGTTACTCAGACCGACCCTGGTTTTGCAGGCAACACAGCTACCAACGCTACCAAGCCCGCAACACTTGAAACAGGTGCTGAAATTCGTGTTCCCCTTTTCATTAACGAAGGCGATATGGTTCGTATTGATACACGTACCGGCGATTATATGGAACGCGCATAAACAACACAATACTCTTAAAGGAGGATATTAATAATGGATATTTGTGAAAAGATTGCTTATATTAAAGGTCTTGCTGAAGGTCTTGGCATTGACGAAGCTACCAAAGAAGGTAAGGTTTTAACCGCTATTATCGACTTGCTCGAAGACATCACCGAAGAGATTTGCGAAATCGAAGATGGTTGTGATGAGCTTATGGAACAAATAGACGCTGTTGACGAAGACCTTGCAGCTTTAGAAGACATTATCTATGAAGATGATGACGATTGCGACTGCTGTGATTGTGACGACTGTGACGATTGCTGCGACTGCGATGACGAGGTTTATGAAATTGAATGTCCCGTTTGCAACGACATTATTTATCTTGACGGTGAAATGTTAGAAGAAGAGGGTATGGTATGCCCCAACTGCGGCACCGAGCTTGAATTCGATTTTGACGGTTGCGACTGTTGCGAATGCGAAGAAGCTGAAACCGAAGAATAATTCTTTAAACTAAAAGCCGCGCCGTAAAGCGCGGCTTTTTGCATATAAGAGGTATAAATTATGAAAAAAAGTAAAATTATTGCAATTGCTGCTTTGGCGGTGATTTTTATTACTGTAATGGTGCTTGCCCTTACAGGTGTAATTGAAAGCTTTGAGCCCGCGTTACATACACTATTAAACCCAAAAGGCGAAATTGGCGAATTTATGCACAGCTTTACCGTTTTTGGTGACACTATTTTAGATGTGTTCCTTATTGCTGTTTTGGTGTTTTTACCCTTTACAACAAAGCAGGTGGGTATTCCCGTTGCGGCTACCGCTATTACTTCAACCGTTTTAAATAAGGTTATAAAGGCTATTGTTGCGCGTCCCCGTCCTGATGAAGCGCTTCGTCTTTTGGAAATTGACGGTTACAGCTTCCCAAGTGGACACGCTATGAATAATGCTGCAATTTATATTGCTATTATGATGTGCCTTTTGCCACTTTGCAAAACTAAAACACAAAAAGGAATTGTAATCACAATTTTTACCCTTATTCCGCTTATTATCGGTGTTTCACGCGTTTACTTTAACGTTCATTTTGCAAGTGACGTTGTTTGCGGTTGGTGCTTGGGCGCAATTGTTGCCCTTATTATGACCGAGCTTGTCAAACCCGGTCTTGCTAATTTTTCAAAGTTAAAAAAGGGTGCTTAATATGAATGCTACAAAGCCCTTGCTTCAGTTCGATATAGCAAATCAAAATATACAAGGCGTTCCCGTAATTGTGGTTGCGGGTGGCTCCTCTACACGAATGGGGCAAAACAAACAGTTAATCGGTCTTTGCGGTGTGCCTGTGCTTGTGCGCACCTTAAAGGCTTTTCAGCATTGTGACGCGGTTTCTAATATTATTCTTGTTGCCGCTAATGACACACTTTTACAGTATCAAACTCTTTGCGAAAGCTATATGCTAACAAAGGTTAGCGATATTGTAGAGGGTGGCAATAATAGACAGGAATCGGTGCTGTGCGGTATAAAAAGTCTTAAAGCTGATGATGAAATTGTGCTTATTCACGACGGTGCACGTCCGCTTGTAGACAGTGAAATTATAAACCGTGTTATTGGCGGTTTAAATGAATTTGATGCTGTTGTGCCTGTGGTTAAAGTTAAGGACACCATAAAGCAAATTGATGAAAACGGCATAGTTATTAAGACTGTTAAGCGTGACGATTTGGTGCAGGTGCAAACTCCACAGGGTGTAAGGGTCAAAAAATATCTTACCGCTTTAGAGGGTAAGGATTTAAATACCTTCACCGACGATGCTTCGATTTTTGAGGCAGTTGGCGAAAGGGTGTTAACGGTTACAGGCGACTATAAAAACATTAAAATAACCACGCCCGAGGACGTGGCGGTAGCTGTTGCGTTTTTAAAGGAGGAAACAGCCGAATGAGAATTGGTCACGGTTATGACGTACACAAATTTTGTGATGACAGAAAGCTTATTATCGGCGGGGTGGACATTCCATACGAAAAAGGGCTTTTAGGTCACAGCGACGCCGATGTTTTACTTCACGCCGTAAGTGACGCACTTTTAGGCGCGGCAGCTTTGGGTGACATTGGTAAGCATTTTCCCGACAATTCAGCTGAATTTTTAAATATTGACAGCCGTATTTTGCTTAGAAAAGTGGTCGAGCTTTTAAATGAAAAAGGCTATAAGGTAGGCAATATTGATGCTACCGTTATTGCCCAGAAGCCAAAAATGGCGCCTTATATTCAGCAAATGCGCCAAAATATTGCAAACGATTGCGGTATTTCGCTTGACTGTGTAAATATTAAGGCCACTACTGAGGAGGGGCTTGGCTTTACGGGTGAGTTACTTGGTATTTCAGCTCATGCGGTTTGTATAATTGAGTAATAAAATGTGAAACATCATCATATCCTTTAAAGAGGGGATATGATGAAGCTATATCTTATTTTTACAAAGAAAGGGCTGGCAGTGATATTGGCGCTTACAGTTTTGGCGCTTATTATTATCGGTCAGTTTTCAAGTGTTAATAACGGTTATGCCGACGGCTCCACTCATCGTGAAAGAATGGAATTTTTAGCACATTATAAAATTTCGGTTAATGAAAATGCGGTTTTGGTTAAGGAAACACGGCTTCCGCAAGAGGCTTCGGGTTATTTTAGCGATTATAATAAAATTGTCCAAAAGGGCGGTTTTGATTTAACCGATTTCTTGGGAAAAGCGGTGACGGTATACAGCTATAATTTAAAAGAAATACCTGAAAAAACAGTTAATTTAATTATTCTGAACGGTAAAATAATTGCAGGAGATATATCCGATAATTCAAAGGGAAATATTGCCCCTATTTTAAAGGAAAAATGAATGAAACAAGAACGATTTGACAAAATAATAGCAACACAGTTTAATATTTCCCGTAAGGACGCCCGCATTGCTATACGCCGTGGCAAAGCATCCATTGATGGCAAAATATTACGTGATTTTGGCGCACTTGTGGACGTAAATTCCAATATTACCTTTAACGGACAAGCGCTAAAATATAAAAAATTTATTTATATTTTAATGAACAAGCCCAAGGGCGTTTTGTCAGCTAGTGAGGACAAAAAACGGGAAACCGTGGTTGATTTAGTGCCCGAGCATTTGCGCCGACATGGGCTTTTCCCCGTTGGAAGACTAGATAAGGATACAACAGGCTTTTTAATTATTACTGACGACGGCGAATTTGCGCATAAGGCTATTTCGCCTAAGTATGAGGTGTATAAAAAATATATTGTAACCCTTGATGGAAAATTGACCGAAGATATGGTTGAAGCATTTGCCGAAGGTATTGTTTTGGCGGATGGCACACCCTGCCGCAAGGCTGAGCTTCAAATACTTTCCGATAACGTTGCATGTGTCAAAATTTGCGAGGGCAAGTATCACCAAATAAAGCGAATGTTTGGTGTTGTAGGGCTTGGCGTGAACGAATTAAAGCGTGTGTCGGTTGGCGGGCTTATACTTCCTGAAAATTTAGCCGAGGGCGACTGCGTGGAGCTAACTTTACAGGAAAAAGAGTTAATATTTGCCAATTGTTAACATTTTAACGGCAAAATGAACAAAAGACAATTTGCAACATTGGTAACATTGGGTATAGAAATTTTTGTTACCGTTTGATATAATAGATTCGTAAAATAAGGATTAATATCCACACATCAAATTTTAATGCACAGGAGACATTATTATGGCAAGCTTATCACTTCGTAATGTTTACAAGAAGTATCCCGGCGGCGTAGTAGCCGTTACAGACTTCAACCTCGAAATCAAGGATAAGGAATTTATCATCCTTGTTGGTCCTTCCGGTTGCGGTAAGTCCACCACTCTTCGAATGGTTGCAGGTCTTGAAGAAATCTCTGAAGGCGAAGTTTACATCGGCGACCGTCTTATCAATGACGTTGCTCCTAAGGACCGCGATATCGCAATGGTTTTCCAGAACTATGCGCGTTATCCTCACATGACTGTATTTGACACTATGGCATTCGGTCTTAAGCTCCGCAAAACTCCTAAGGATGAAATCAAGCGTCGCGTAG
>JAGAPJ010000054.1 GCA_017623315.1 Clostridia bacterium
GACTGTTTTATTGATAGCATAGATAAACTGAATTTTTATTCGGCAAAGCAAATTTTAAGCGAAAATTCCTTGTTACCGTTAAGCAGTAATTACCGCAGTGTTATAAAATCCCCAATTATGAATTTGAGTTGGGATTATGCTGAATATCCAATTGACCCAAATAAAGTATTTACTGTAACAATGGTTACCTATTTTACAATTAATCTTAATGATGAACGAGGCTTCTTGGCACAAAAACTTGGCGGTACGGGACTGGTTGAGGTTGTTGTTAATAATAGTGATATTGACCCACTGGGAACTATGATAACATTTAAAAAAGGTGATAGATATTATAGTTGCTTGGCAAATGAAAGGGGTGTATATTATCCTGATTTTAGCAGGTCATATTCGGAATTTTCAACACACAAGTATATTGAAGGTTTTAATATTATTAAAAACTTTAATCAAGATAATTTTATATTTAGGGTTAATTTTGACGGCAATAAGGTTGTGGGATTTGAATGTAGGTTGTTTGAAGGCGATACGTTGATATATAGTGTTGATGACGTAACCTTAAATGAGGAATTTTGTATGGTCTTATTTACTAAACAACATTTCACAATAAATCAATTGGAAATGTACTTTAAAAAAGAGGAGGATGTTTTATGAAAAAAATATTGTCGGTTGTTATAACTTTTCTCTTGTTATTTTCAGTGGTACCATTGGGTTCACGTATAAAGATTAAAAAGAAAGGAAAACAACTATTTGCGGTGTTGATTTCTATTGCTATGATTATTACCACTTTGCCTTTAGCAAATGCATTAACCACAGAATTTGCTGGCGGTTGTGGTACGGAAGCAGATCCTTATTTGATTGAGACAAAGGAACATTTAAGTAATGTTCGAAACGACCTTAATGCACATTATAAATTGATTGCAAATATTGTTTTTACGGATGCTGATTTTGCAGAAGGTGGAAACTTTTATAATAACCAAATAGGCTGGATTCCTCTAGGTCAAGTGTATAATACTCCATTTAATGGCACGTTTGATGGAAACGGCTTTGCTATTGTTGGGCTTTTTACAAATTCTTCGGGTTTGTTCGGCATAAATAACGGTACCATAATGAATTTAGCGGTAGTTAACGGTAGCGTTACTGTTACCACTGATTCGCTAAGTGCCGGCGGTATCGTTGGCAACAATTCAGGAATTATTACTAACTGCTATAGTTCAATGACCGTTTCTAGCAAGTACTATAGCGGTGGTATAGCCGGTAAAAATAATGGTATAATAACAAATTGCTATAATTTAGGAAATATTATTGAAGGTCAGAATTCTAGTAGTATTTCAGGTGGAATTGTAGGATATAATTTAGTTGGCTCGATAATATCATCATGTTATAACGCTGGAAATGTTTGTGCAATACATCAAGGAGGTATTGCCGGGTGCAATTACGGTACTATTTCACACGGTTACTTTTTAGAAACCGAAATAATGGGAAGCGCCCAAGGCACTAATGCGGGTTATCGTTGCTCAATTGAGGAATTGCAAACAAAATCCACTTTTGAGGGATTCGATTTTGATACTACTTGGGAATTTATCAACGTTCCGGATCATTCCTTCCCGGTTTTAAAAGGTGTTAAGCATATACCGATAAATAACGTTACAAATCAAGAGGGTTTTGAAAGTGGAGCGGGCACTATGTTTGATCCATATTTGATATCTAACATAAGCCATCTTCTAATGGTTCAACAATTTCCCTATGCGTGTTTTAGGTTAGCAAATGATATCGTTTTCACAGAAAATGATAATTTAAATTGGAATAGTATTGGTACTGTTACTAAACCATTTGCAGGTTATTTTGACGGTGACGGTTATTCAATTGTGGGATTAACTAAAAGTTTATTCAATTATAATAAAGGCACCGTGAAAAATATAGCATTAAAAAAAGCAATCGTTACAGATTCGGCAACGATTATACTTAATAATAATGGTGTTTTATCTAATAGTTACAGTTCATCTGAAATTTCATTTAGTTCAAGCGAGAATAGTAGCGTCGGTGGTTTGGTAAGTAAGAATTACGGCACCATTAATAATTGTTTTTACAGCGGTAAAATTAATACTAATTGTACTTCTTCTAATTATACAAGTTGTTATACCGGTGGTATAGCGGGTTCAAATGACGGTGGTACAATTTCCTACTGTTATAATTTGGGAATTATATCTACCAACAAATCTTTAGATGGTATTGTTGGTATAAATAATAATGCCACGATGAAAAACAATTATTACTATTCGTTCTTTTCTCTAAGTTACCCTACTACTAACAATGGTGGTACAAAAGCCACGGTTGACCAATTAAAAACAAAGGAATTTTTTGAGGGCTTTGATTTTGATAAGGAATGGCAAATAGATGAAAGCTTGGAATATCCTGCACCAACCTTGAAAATTATGAAATCTATGCCTGAAATTGCCCCCGAAAACACTGATGATTTTGCAGGCGGAAACGGAAGCCTGTTTTCACCGTATTTAATTGCAAACGCACAGCATTTGCTAAATGTTTCAAAGTATGCAAATTCTCGTTTGCATTTTAAAATTATAGATGATATAGTATTAAATTACACCTTTGAAAAAAATATGTTAAGTTCCTTTAACGGAATGTTAGATGGTGAAATGCATACAATTAGTAGTTTTGCCGTCAAATCGACTGCGTTTAGTAATAGTTATATGGGACTTTTTGGTAGAAACAATGGTATTATAAAAAATATAAAATTTAAAAATTGCAATGTTGAATTTTCCAATCTTACCGAATCATATGTCGGAACGATAGTCGGTTATAACAATGGTATTATTTCAAATGTTGAGGTTGAGACTGAAATGGTTGGAAATGACATTACGACAGATGATAGTTGTGTTGGTGGAATCATAGGAATAACTAGCACCAACTCCGTTGTTGAAAATGTACATACAATCGGAAAAATAGATATTACAAGTGAAACCGAGTTATTGGAAAGCAATATTGGTGGAATAATCGGCAAAGGAAATGGTAAAATTCTTGATGCTGTAAATGATATTGATATTGTAATAAATTCATATGTTGGTCCAATTTATTTTTTTAATTCTAAAATTGGCGGAATAATAGGAAGTTCAGGTGCGACCATCCAAAAAGTTCGTAATCAGGGTAATATAAATATATATGTAGATAATGCTAAATACTCAATTCGCATAGATGTTGGCGGCATAGCTGGTAGAGTTAGTGGTGGTAGTATATCGTTTGCAAGTAATGCAGGGGATATTTTTATGAAATCAGTTACTAGCGTAGAAGACCCAGCTATTAGTATTGGTGGAATTGTTGGCGCTGATTTTCGTTGTACAGTAACTATTAAAAAATCGTATAATACGGGTAATATAAGCACTTTAATTAACAAACCATATGAAGTTTCAGTTACAATAGGGGGTATAATTGGTTATTATCCTTATATTATAGAAAATTGTTATAATACAGGAAAAATTTGTGGCACTACCCTTAACATAGAAGAACCAAAAGGTATTGCCGGTGGTATAGCGGGCCACGGTGGCATTTCAGAAGGAATTATTAAGCAGTGTTATAATGTTGGAGATATTTCAGCTGAAAAAATGGGCAGTATTGTAGGTTATAAATATGATACCAGACTTAACAACTGTTATTATACTAATGCATACAGCGGGGTTGGCGATGGTAGCGCAAACAATACTTATTGTATAACAACGCAACAATTATCCAACGCATCCAACTTATCGACATTTGATTTTAATTCGGTTTGGATAATAAATTCTAATGCTGATTATCGTTTTCCAACCTTGCGTGATTTACCACACATTTATTCGGAACACAAATGCACAAGTGATGTAGGTAATAAAAACTTTGACGATTTACAACATTGGGAAAACTGTGTTTTTTGTGGCAAGGAAACAAACATTAAAGAACACTCTTTTGATTGCATTTGTGATGAGAAGTGCAACGAATGTAATTATGTTCGCGAGTGTGGCAATGTTACAAATGGCGAATGGGAATCGGATGATTATAAGCATTGGCAGTTATGTTTGGAATGCGATTCAAAAACTAACACTGAATATCATACTTACGATAATGGTGAAAGTTTGACCTGCGAAAGTTGCAATAAAGCAAGAATTTTAACCGATATTTCTACTTCAAATTTACCTATTAAGTTACAATACACCGAGGGGGAAGAGCTTGATTTATCCGGCCTAGTGGTTGTTGCTTATTACGATAATAATACAAGTGGAACGATTACTAACTACACTGTAACAGGTTATTCTTCTACTATTGGTACACAAACGATAACTATAACTTACCAAGGAAAAGCTATAACATTTACAGTTACTGTAAAATCAAAGACGCCTTCAACAATTACCTCACTAACTTACAATGTAAACGGAAATAATATCAGCAAGATTACCGCTGGTACAACCGTTTCGCTATTACTTGATGGCATTAACGAAGGCGAGTATTGCAAGGTTTATAAAGGTAATGAAGAACTTAGTGCAAATGACATAATCGGCACTGGTATGGTTGTCAAAATTATAGACGGCAATACAGTTACGGCACAATATACCGTAATCGTTACAGGCGATACAAACGGTGACGGCAAGGTTAATATTACTGATATGATTGCCATTAAGGCACACGTTTTGGAAAAAACATTACTTTCCGGTGTTTATGCCATTGCTGCCGATACTAGTGGAGAAGGAAATATTTCCATAACAGACTTTATTCAGGTTAAGTCAAAAATTCTCGGCAAGAGTGATATAGTTGCCAGATAAGGAGAGTAACAATGAAAAAGATAATCTCAATTTTAACAGTTTTGGTTTTGTGCTTAGGCTTAATGTTGCCTATGACCGTTTCGGCAGCAACTGCAAGCGCAAGCCTTACAGGTCCTGCTACTGTTCGCGCAGGCGACACAATAACCGTAAGCTTTAATCTTAACGGCAGCGGTATTTACGGCGTAGAAGGAATGTTGTCTTATGACAGCAACCAGGTTACTCTTTCGGGCACAAGTCAGAAAATTGCTTCTCCTTGGAAGGTTGAATTTAACGGTAACAAGTTCGCTATTTATGATGACAGTGTGGAAAAACCCATCAACGGTAACAAGACGTTGTTTACGGCAACCTTTAAGGTTAAATCTGTTGCAGTGGGAACAAATATTAAAATTTCCTGCACGGGCGTAACTGCAACTGATGGTAGTGCTGATAAAAATTTAGGTACAATATCATATTCAAAAACTGTTGCGGCTCCGTTATCGGGCGAAAACACCCTTAGCGTTCTTACTGTTAGCAACGCAACAATTTCACCAAGCTTTTCGGCAAATACTACAAAGTACACCGCAAGTGTTCCGTTCGGTGTTTCAAAGCTCAACGTTACAGCAACAGCGACCGATTCTAATGCAAAGGTAAAGGTAAACAGCCCTACACTTGCCCCAGGCAAGAAAACAAACGTAACTGTAACAGTTACTGCAGAAAACGGCGCAAAGAAAACTTATACCATTGTTGTTAGTCGTGAGGCTGACCCTAACTATCAAGCAAGTAATAACAACAAATTATCGGGTATAAAGGTTGACGGCTTCTTGCTTTCACCTGTGTTTAATGCCGATAAAACCAATTATATTATTTGGGCACCTTATGAAACCACAAGTGTTAAGGTAAGCGGTACTGCGGCTGATAAAAAGGCATCGGTAGAAGTGGTTGGCGGCGATAAGCTTGCAGCAGGACAAGATAATATTGTTAAGGTTATTTGCACTGCTGAAAACGGAGACAAGAAGGAATACACCATAATTGTTAAGCGTGCGCCAGGTCATGATGGAAGTGTTGATGAAAAGCCACAAGAACCTATAACTGACACTAATACCAATACACAGCAAAACACTGAAAAAGCAGGAAGTATTGCTTGGTGGTGGTTAATTGTTGTTGGCGTTAGTGCACTTGCTGTCGGTGTTGTATGTGGATTTTTTGTTGAAGATAAAATCTAGAAGAATTAACTCAAATTTTAACAAAAATCAGAAGCTAAAAAAAGCTTCTGATTTTTGTTAACTTGCATTACTACCTGCACACTTTTTGAAAGACGCGACTTTATAATTGTTGCGGCTGTTTTTTGTATATATTTACTTGTTAACCTTATTGATTATCCCAGTATGGTTATATCACTTTGCGAAATTCGAAACGCGGAATTTAGAATGAATATACAAATTTAATTTCATATTTATAAGGGCGGATGTCCACATATGCCCGTCAGCGATTTGCCTTACATTACTAAACAACATTTACAATTAATCAATTGGAAATGTACGTTAAAAATGAGGATGAAATTTTATGAGAAAAATAATATATTTATTGATGATAATAATTTTAATATTCGGCTTTTGCGGTTGCAATAATAACACGCCCGCAGTCGATTCGAATATAATGAACAATAATGATACGAATTCTAATATAATTAACAATAATGAGACGAATTCGAATAGGGATACATCCGATGAAAATGCCACAGTAAGCAAAAATGATACGTCTGATAACCTTGATACAACGAGTAAAGAAGAACCATCAACCGAAACAGATTCTTCTTCAAATTCAGATGTTAATATACATTTACACACCTATACTGAACATGTTAAAGCGGCGACCTGTGGTTCGAAGGGTTATACGGAACATATATGTTCCTGTGGCGTGGTTTATAAGGACAATTATACCCCGATGACTCATTATCATAATTTTATCATGAGAGAAAAGCGAGTTGGTATTACAACATACCATGCGTATTTTTGTAAAGAATGCGGTATGGAAGCGGTATCTCACGGAAATGCTGATGGATCTATTATAGGCGGTAACAATAAGATTAAATATTACGTTACTTATACCGTAACGTTAGTAAATAATCAAGCACAGTTTAGCGATTATCATCTTGTAGTGTATGGCAGTGGTCCTATGCAAAATTATGAGAATGCAGATAATACTCAGTGGAGTAATTATTATTATGATTTGAGTAAAATAACTGTTGCTGAAGGAATCACTTCAATTGGTAGATACGCGTTTTATCATACGGGTATTAATGAAATAACTATTGATATGGCAGATTCGGTAAAAAGCATTACGTATAATTCAATTTACTTAAATAATAAATCTTTTACGTTAGGTAATGGAATTGAGCGTGTCGATGGTATAATATCGGGTCAGAATTTAAATGCTATCTATATTCCAAGATCACTTAAATATTATAGCAGTTTTGGTAGTACGTTTCGTGACGAAAATATAAAAATTTTTTACGAGGGAACAAAAGAAGAGTTTCTGAATATAAAAATTGCAACTCATCCCGGCACTTCTACTGTTGGAGAATACTTGAAGAATTTTTTTACTCAAAATGGTTATCCTCCGCATAGTTACGTATACCTCAACTGTAGTGAAGTTTATGATAGAAGTGATTTTTTTAATATGCCTAAAGAATGGCGCTGATTAGCTTTTTTGAATTTCCTGCACATAATTACCACAACCACATGCTTTTACTGTCTTGTTATAGTGTGTTGGTTGTGGTATAATATTTTAAAGATGAATAAGGTGGCGATATTTATGAAAAAAACAATAATATCTATTTTAATATTAACAATGTTGTTCGGAATTACTGGGTGTAAAAATAATCCAGACAATAATAGTGGTGCATTATCAAAGCCGGATAACTCTTCAAGCGATGAGGCTGTAACTTCCAAACCTAATGATAATGCAACATCAAAACCTAATAACGCTCAAAATTCAAAACCAAATAATAGCAAGCCTGCTAACACACAATCTAGTGTATCAACAACACCAACAAGTCCCGAAAATGTGACAAGAGTATATAATACTAAATTGAATTTTGAAGTTAACGATCCTATTAAATCAACCTTTTATGATTCGCAAAACGGTAATAGTTTGCCCTATGCTTTATACCTTCCTAAAAGCTATTCAACAGCAAAAAAATATCCCGTTTTACTGTTTTTACACGGTGCGGGCGAGCTTGGAAGCGATAACCAAAAACAACTAAATAATATTAGAAATATGTTTACATATAATGGCGATTTTATATCGCAATGCATTTTAATTTGTCCTCAAACTCCTGTTTGGTGGAATTTGGACCGACAGTATACGGGTGATCAAGGCGGAACGTTAGGCAGTGCGTTGCACTTGCTAGAGAAAATACAAAAAACCTATTCTTGTGACCAAAATCGAATTTATGTAACAGGTCTTTCAATGGGTGGTTATGCTACTTGGGATATACTTGAAAGCTATGGTGATATTTTCGCCGCAGGTGTTCCGCTTTGCGGTGGTGGTAATAGCGGTAACGGTGCAGCTTTTGTTGATATACCTATTCGTATTTACCACGGTACAAATGACCCAACGGTTTCTTTTAATAGCTCACAAAGTATGTATAATGCAATTAAAGCAGCAGGTGGCAACAAGGTTGAACTTTATCCGCTTAATGGTGTGGGACATGATGCTTGGAATCCCGCATACCGTGACCGTGATTTATTCAGTTGGATGTTTGCGCAAAATAAAGCTAATAACCCAAGCGGTAAATATGAATATGTTAATTATTTCAAAATTGTTGATTCAAACGGAAAAACCGTAATTTCTGAAGAAGATATATTTTTTGTTGATTATCTAATTGATTGGGGAAACAGTGATGCGGTTGATATATACATTACCTTAACCGATGCTGGTAAAGATAAGCTTAATAATGCCTATACCAAAAGTGGAGGCAAGGAATTTACTGTTTATTGCTCTAATCAAAAGTTGTATTCCTTTAAAGCGACCAAACCGATTAGTGATAATGTCTTTTCGATTGTTGGTGTATTTAATGAGGAAAATTATTTTAGTTTTGTAAGTATAATTCAAAAAGCCTTAAGCGAAATTAATTAAAATAGTTATAAAATGTTTGAAAGAGTTATATAAGGATTAACGTAGGTAAAATGAAAAAATTTGAAAACTTGCTTTTTTGTGCTGACCTTGACGGTACGTTATTAAACGATAATAGAGAAATTTCCAAGGAAAACTTAGATGCTATTGAATACTTTAAAAGCGAAGGCGGAAAATTTACCTTTATAACTGGTCGTTCGCCAATTATTGCTACCGATATTTATAATAAAGTAAAGCCCAATGTTCCTTTTGGTTGCTTTAACGGCGGCGGTTTATATGATGGCGAAAAGGACGAGCTTATATGGTCGGTTACTCTGCCGAAAAACGCTAAAGAAATTGTTGATTTTGCTGATAAACATTTTCAAAAAGTTGGTATTCAAATTAACACTCAAAAGACA
The DNA here is from genome assembly GCA_017623315.1 of Clostridia bacterium. Classification (GTDB taxonomy): domain Bacteria; phylum Bacillota; class Clostridia; order Oscillospirales; family Acutalibacteraceae; genus UBA737. The sequence goes on from JAGAPJ010000054.1 coordinate 9,317, forward strand.
ATTTATTATCAAAAGGAATCAGATGCAACCAAATGGTTTAGGGCAATCACAAACACGCCCTATATTTGTGGCGATTTTGATACTATTATGGAACCGATTATAAAGGTTGTTTTTGCTTGTAATGATGAAAAATATATGGATAAATTTTCTCAGGAATTGCTTAATCACCCAAGTGCTTCACAATTTGATTTTATTCGTTCGGAGTTTACTTTGTTTGAAATTTTACCCAAAAATGTTAGCAAGGGAAATGTGTTAAAAATCCTTGCTGATTATCTTAAAATTGATATGAAGAACACCGTTGCAATAGGGGATTATAACAACGATATTTCAATGATTAAAGCGGCGGGTGTCGGTGTTGCGGTTTCTAATGCCGTACCTGATGCAAAAGCGGTGGCAGACATTATAACCGTTTCAAATAATGAACACGCCATTGCTAAAGTTATTGATGATATTGATAAGGGTTTTATAAAGTTTGGGTGATATTGTGAAAAAATATGTCAAAGAATTTATTGCGGCGTCAATAATATTTGGGTCTTTTATATTTAAAGCAGTTATGCTTAAATTGCCGCTTAACATTTCTTATTTCGTTGTATTCGGATGGCCTATTTTGGAATTTCTCCCTCTTGTTATTGCTTTAATAATAGTGACCCATAAATATTTAAGTATACAAAGCATTATAAAAACCCTGGCCGTATATTTTCCTTTTCAATTTGCATACTTGTTTTTATATGCGGAAGGCGGTATACCGTACTTATTATTGCAATCCATTCTGCCGTTATTAAAGTTGCTTGTATTTTTCCTTATAATTAAATGGGTGTGTAAATGTAAAATAAAACTTGGTAAAGTGTTTATAATAATAACAGTTTGTTTTTATGTTCTATATTTTTTGATTTTTGTTTTATCAAGTTATGTTGATTTTTTAGCTTCAATCAGTGCAATAATTGATAAAAACTTTTATAGTTATTTATCCTTATTAGTCCAAACGCCAAATAAACTTACAATGCCATTAGAATTTTTTCATTATGCAGTTATAATTGTTGGTCTTGTTGGAATGTCGGTTTTAATTCCTGCACCTGTCAAAAAGTGTGAAACAGAGCCTGAAGCAGAAGAAATTTTAGAAATTGAAGGTATGTGGCGTTGCTTGGGCTGCGGCGAATATGTACCTAATGAAAAAGACCGCTGTGAATGTGGTTATAAAAGATAAATTAAAGCGGTAGATTTCTACCGCTTTTTATATTTGCAAATTTAAATTATAGTTTATCGGTGTGTTATATTATAAATACGTAGGGGACGATGCCCACATCGTCCCGCGAGAATTATGATTATGCATAAACGGGGCGATGTGGGCATCGCCCCCTACGCGATATATCAATTTAATTTATACCATAATTCCGAATTACGCATTACGAATTACGCATTTCGCCTCAGCGACAAACCCCAATTTACGGCACTTTAAATATCCCTAAATCAAGTGGGTTGTAGGTGAAGAAAATAAACATGAGTGCCATTACAAAAATCCATAAAAGTGATAGCCAATTTGCAGTTTTGCTTTCGAATTTTAGTAAAAGTAATGCCGTTTTTACAATAAGCATAATTAGTAATGCGGTGTAATAAATTGCAATATTAAACCATTCAACCTTAAAGCCCAACACACCTGAATAGGTATAAAAAATTATCACTATCGAAAGCAGCCCCATTATAAGCGAAACCGCGATAGATGGTAGATAATTTGTCGGTTTTTCCCTCATTAAAAAGTATTCAAAAACTGAAAAAATTATGGTTGGGAAGAATAGCAGCTTTAGGTGTTCCCACGTGCTTTCGTTAACGGGGAAAAAGTAGCCTAAAATTGTGTTTTCACCACTCCACTTATAAAGAAAATGTCCTAGGCTACCTGCAGCTCCTATTATTATAAAAGCCCAAATTAAATTTTTAAGTTTCATAAGAAAACCTCCATATATAATTATATGGAGATTAGGCGATGTTATGTATTTATAAATTGGGGTTTAGCGGGCGAAGCCCTAAAGAATAAAGAAAAAAGAAGAAATAATAAATAATGTGCCGTGCAACGCACGGCGTTATATATATCGTTTCGCTTCGCGAAACACCAATTTTATTCTTTTACGCGCTTACGCGGCAAGGTTTTGGGTACTCTTTCAAAATCTTTGATTTTGTCAAAGGGTCAAGTTCTTATTCTTTCTTATTTATTATTTCATCGCGTCAGCGATAAACTATAATTTATAATTTGAAAAACATCAAAACCAACTGTTATTACTAACTTGATATTAATAGGTGGTTGTGATAAAATTTTTATAAAGGTATAAGGGGTGTTTGATATGAAAAAACTTATTGTTTTAACCGTAGCATTTACAATGTTATTAAATATTACAGGTTGCAATAACACTAATAATATTGAAAAAACACAACCCGATGTTCCTTCGGATAATGTCGTTTCAAATTTAAAACCTGATAACAATACCGATCCTCAACCTAATAATAGCGATAACGATAACTCTTCAACTAATACCGAGGTAAATTCGTCTCGTCCTGAAAAGGTTGTTAAGGTATACGGTTATAAATCACCCTTTGTTGTGGGTGAGCCTGTAAAAGACATTTTTAATGACATAAAAAACGGTAACCGTTTGCCTTATACTATTTATTTTCCCGACGATTACACACCTTCAAAAAAATACCCGTTGCTTTTATATTTGCATGGTGCAGGGTCATTAGGCACCGATAACCGATCACATCTTGGTAGCGTAGAAATTATGTTTAGGTATAATGCTGATTTTATGTCTCAAGCTATTGTACTATGTCCGCAAACACCTGAATGGTGGGAATTGGATCGTGAAACCTATGGTGACCAAAAGGGAACACTTGGCAGCGTTTTACATTTACTTGAAGTAATACAAAATGCATATTCGTGTGATAGCAACCGCATTTACGTAACAGGTACCTCAATGGGTGGCTATGCCACTTGGGAAATATTGGAACATTACGGTGAAATTTTTGCCGCAGGGGTTCCGCTTTGTGGCTTTGGAAACACAGGTAACGGCACAGCGTTTAAAAATATACCTATAAGAATTTATCACGGAACCGCCGACACAACCGTATCATTTTCAAGCTCACAGCAAATGTACAACTCGATTATTTTAGCGGGTGGTACTAAGGCTGAATTATATCCTATTGAGGGCGCAGGGCACGATATTTGGAGCTATGTTTATAACGACCGTGATTTGTTTTCGTGGATGTTTGCGCAAAATAAAAATACTAATCCGACCGCTAAATATAAATATGTAAACTATTTCACTATTGTTGATGCTAAGGATAAAACAATTATTTCGGACAAAGACTTAACCTTTGCCGATTATTTAATTGACCGTAAAAACGGCAATTCGGTTGAAATTAATATATACCTTACAGACGACGGTATCCAAAAATTAAATAAGGCTTATTCTTCAAGCAATGGCGCTAGGTTTACTGTTTATTGTTTAGAACAAATGATATATACCTTTACCGCCACCAAACCTATACCCGACGACTGCTTTGTTGTAAGCGGTGTATTTAATGAAGACAATTATTTTGAATTTATGGAAACTGTCAGAAAATGCCTGAATTAGATGTTTGAATTTTACACATATAAATATACACTGACCATTGCAAGTGTGGCTATAAAGATAATTTTAAGCGGTAGAATTTCTACCGCTTTTTATATTTGAAATATTACGGATTGCAAGATTTACAGGGTGTATAGCCTTGCTTAATAAACTCGTTATAGCCCGAAAGATAAACCTTATTTTCTTCCTTCATTTTTTGCGCCCATTGGCAGTCCTTTAAATGAAATTTCTTCGTTGTGATACTACCCACATAATAATCAACAATTACATCGGGCTTGCCAATGCTGACTGTATCCTTATCAATACTGTCGGGCAGGCTTGTTTGACCGTTTGCAATACTTCCGTCTGGTAAATTAACAACAATATCGGGATGGGAATTTGTGTCAATGCTACTGCAAGATGATAATAAAATTAACATTAAACAAATCATTAACATTATTAGTTTACGCACAAAATCAACTACCTTTATTGTTTATTTTTATTATATAAAATATTTTTGTTGAAGTAAAGTACAAAATAATATAAAATAGCATTAAAGGTGGTGATTTTTAATGACAATAACCGAGCTTAAAGCGAAAGCCAACAATCTACCGCTTAAACCAGGCGTTTATATTATGAAGGATAAAAATGGTACGGTAATTTACGTTGGTAAGGCAAAGGCGCTTAAAAACCGTGTTACCCAATATTTTGGTGCAGGTAATCAGCACACCGCAAAGGTGCATAAAATGGTTAGTTGTGTAAATGATTTTGAATATATTATTTGCGACAGTGAATTTGAAGCGCTTATACTTGAAAATTCACTTATTAAACAGCACCAACCAAAGTATAATATTTTGCTTAAGGACGACAAAGGTAGTTTTTACATTAAAATCACTAACGATAAATGGAAGAAAATTCAGTCGGTGAAACAGCTGGATAAGGACGGTGAATTTATAGGCCCTTACAATTCGGGCTTTATTGTTTCGCAAACGGTTGACGAGGTGCGAAAAATTTTCCGCTTACCGTCTTGCAACCGCAGCTTTGATAAACCAACAAAGCCTTGTCTTGATTATCATATCGGGCTTTGCGATGCGCCTTGCAGGGCTAATATTTCAGTAGTTGATTATAACAAAACTGTTTTGTCGGCAGTTGAATATATCAAAAACGGTGATATTACCGAAAATTCAATTGCTGCATTAACAAAGCAAATGGAGGATGCTGCCGAAAACCTTAATTTTGAGCTTGCGGCACGTCTCCGTGATAGAATAAATGCAATTAATAAAATCAAGCAAAAGCAAAAGGTTGTTGAAATTAGCTATAAAGAGCAGGACGTTTTTGGGTCGGTTATTTTTGACGGCACAGCCTGTGTTGCGGTACTAAAATTCCGCAATTTTAAACTATGGGATAAACAGCATTTCTTTATAGGGGAAGTTAGTGAAAAAAGCGACTTTTATGCTGAGTTTTTACAGCAGTATTATGTGGGTAAAACCGATATTCCGTCACGTGTTTTAATTGACTGTGAATTAGAAGAAACCGAACTATTAGAAACCTGGCTTAGTGAAATAAGCGGTAAAAAAATAAGCATTATATTGCCAAAACAGGGCGAACAAAAGCGCATTATCGAAATGTGTCAAAGCAATGCAGTGCAAAACCTTTCAGAAAAGACCGAAAAGACCACCCGCGAAATGTCGGTATTAAATGAACTTAAGGAGCTGCTTAATTTAGAAAAAGTACCACGTGTTATTGAAGCGTATGATATTTCTAATATGTCGGGCGATAACAACGTAGCGGGCATGATAGTTTTTAAGGATGCCAAGCCCTATAAGACAGGGTATAAGCGCTTTAAAATAAAGGGCTTTTTAGGGCAGGACGATTATCGTTCAATGGCTGAGGTGCTTGACCGCCGTTTTAGTGAATATCAGAAGGGTGAAAACCCCGATTTTGCAGTTTTGCCCGACCTTATTTTGCTTGACGGCGCAAAAGGGCAAATAGGTGCAGTATTACCCGTTATGGAAAAGTATGGAATTAACGTTGCGCTTTTTGGTATGGTGAAGGACAGTAAGCACCGCACCCGTGCAATTGCAACGACAGGCGGGGATATTGTTATAAAATCAAACCGCCGTGTGTTTACCTTTATTACCAATATTCAAGACGAGGTACACCGTTTTGCAATAAGCTACCAAAAACAGCTTCAAAGCAAAAAAATGCTTGGCAGAGAGCTTACAAATATTAAAGGAATAGGGGATAAAAAAGCCAATGCGCTTTTGAAGCATTTTGGCAGTATAACAAAAATAAAAAATGCCGATATACAGTCACTTGTGGCAGTAAAGGGTATTAATGAACAAAATGCAGTAGATATTGTAGAATATTTTAACAATTTGTAAACTTTTTTGTTGACTTAAAATTATATATGTGTTATTATGCCTTTGATAGAGGTGCGGTTTGTCATTAGTAACGTGCGTTTTAATATGCAGGTTAGTGCGTGAAAGGGGCAATCGCCGAAATGAAAATTTTTCTGCAGTTAAAAAATTTTCGTTGGTTTGCAGTAAAATATGCTGTAGACTGTCACTTTTGTGGAGAGCTATCGGCAATTTATTTTTTAAATTTCCGTAATTGCTCATTTTGCAATTACGGTTTTTATTTATTTTAAAGGAGAATTAAAATGAAAGCAAAGAAAATTATCCCCAAAGTGCTGATTATTGCATTCGTTGTGGGCTTTGGTGTACTTTGTGCTTTTACAGGTAACATTATGAAACCTGTTGGCACGCTTTGGTCACTTTTCCCACCCGTAATTGCTATCGGCTTGGCACTTCTCACTAAGGAGGTTTATTCCTCACTTTTCATCGGTATTTTAGCAGGCGGCTTGCTTGCAACAGGCTTTAACCCAATACATACCTTAGATTCTGTTACAACTGACGGTCTTATTTCGGCTGTTTCCGGTACTGCCGGTATTTTTATTTTCTTGGTATGTCTTGGTGTAATTGTTGCGCTTTTAAACAAGGCGGGCGGCGCTCAGGCGTTCGGTCGTTGGGCTGCTAAGAATGTTAAGGGCAAAATCGGTGCATCTCTTGCAACCTTCGCTTTTGGCGTGCTTATCTTTATTGACGATTATTTTAACTGTTTAACCGTTGGTGCTGTTATGCGCCCCGTTACCGATAAGGCTAAAATTTCACGTTCTAAATTGGCTTATCTTATTGACGCTACTGCAGCGCCGATTTGTATGATTGCTCCAATTTCATCTTGGGCTGCTGCTGTTTCGGAATATACACCCGAAGGTGTAAGCGGTATCGCTATGTTTGTAAGAGCTATTCCTTACAACTTCTATTCTTTAATGACTTTCGTATTTGTTATCGTGCTCGTTCTTATGAAGTTTGATTATGGCCCGATGAAGCTTCATGAATTGAATGCTGAAAACGGTGACCTCTTTACTTCAGGTACTGTTGTTGCAGATGAAGAAGAGAATAATGCTAATCAAAAAGCAAAGGTTATTGACCTTATTCTTCCTATTGTTGTACTCATCGGTATTTGTGTTTATGCATTGTTCTATGTTGGTAGATGCATGGGTGAAGAATGGGTATTTGCTTCAGCAAATTATGATAAGTCACTTGGTTTTATTGATGCATTCTCTAACACTGATGCTACCGTTGGTCTTCCTTGGGGCGGACTTATTGCGCTTGTATTTGTAATTATTTACTTTATTGCACGCCGTCTTATCAGCTTTAAGGATGCAATGGCTTGCATTCCTAAGGGCTTTAACGCAATGGTTCCCGCTATTCTTATTCTTACATTGGCAACCTCACTTAAGAATATGACAGGTCTTTTGGATTCTGATGCATTTGTTCAGGGTGCTTTGGAAAATGCAAGTGCACTTAACAATTTCTTGCCTGCAATTATCTTCCTTGTTGCCTGTGGTATTGCATTTGCAACCGGTACATCTTGGGGTACATTTGGTATTCTTATTCCCATTGTTACCAGTATTTTTGATATCGGCACACCTCTTGGAATTATGGGTATGTCAGCTTGTCTTGCGGGTGCGGTTTGCGGTGACCATTGTTCACCTATTTCGGACACTACAATTATGTCATCCGCAGGTGCACAGTGCGACCATATTAATCACGTGTCAACACAAATTCCGTACGCTTTAACCGTTGCTGGCATTTCTTTTGTCAGCTACATCTTTGCAGGTTTTGTTCAGAACGCTTGGATCTCACTTGCATTTGCTGCAGTTTTGACTGTTGGTGTTCTCTTTGTTATCAAAGCGCTCACTAATAAGAAAACCGCATAATAGTTATTGAAATTTTAATCCGTTGCAGGTATAATGTACTTGCAACGGATTTTTATTTTTTAGGAGAATATTTTGGCTGATAGAAAATTTGAAAAACATATTGAAATTGAACGCAGTATAATTAAAAAATATCGTAAAAAAATTTGGGTTAATTTTATTGCCGCTGTGCAGGAATATGAGCTTATACAGGAAAGCGATAAAATTGCTGTTTGTATTTCGGGTGGTAAGGATTCAATGATACTTGCCAAATGTATGCAGCAGCTTCAAAAGCATAGCTCATACCCGTTTGAGCTTGTTTTCTTGGTTATGGACCCCGGCTATACACCTGAAAACCGCGCTTTAATAGAAGAAAACGCGAAGACTTTAAATATACCAGTTCACATATTTGAAAGCGATATTTTTGATGTTACAACCCGCGTAGGCGGTTCGCCTTGTTATTTGTGTGCCCGAATGCGCCGTGGTTGTCTTTATAGTAAGGCAAAGGAGCTTGGCTGTAATAAAATTGCTTTAGGGCACCATTTTGACGATGTGATTGAAACTGTTTTAATGAGCATGTGCTATTCAAGCGAAATTAAAACAATGCTTCCAAAACTTCACAGTACTAATTTTGAAGATATGCAGCTTATACGTCCGCTTTATAAGGTTAAGGAAGAGGATATTATTTCTTGGGCAAACTATAACGGGCTTCACTTTTTGCAGTGTGCTTGTAAGCTAACTCGTGACAGTAAGGACAGGGAAGACCTTTCAAAACGCAAGGAAACAAAAGCACTTATAAAGTATATGAATTCAATTAATCCTAATGCGGCTGATAATATTTTCAGAAGTCTTCATAATGTAAATCTTGCAACAATGCCTGCATACCGTGACTGTGATTTGGGTGAAATTCATTCATTTTTAGAAAAGTTTAACGAGCAAAAATAAAAGAGCCTTATGGCTCTTTTTTTATTATATCTTTTATTACTTCACCCGCAATTATAAGACCTGCTGAAGATGGTACATAGCTAATGCTCATAGGTGTGTGTGGGTCAATTTGGTTTTTAATGGGTTCTTCCTTTGAATACAAAACCTTTAATTTTTTTACACCGTGTTTTTTAAGCTCGTACCGCATAACCTTTGCAAGTGGACAAACGCTGGTTTTATAAATGTCGGTAACCTCAAACCTTGTGGGGTCTAGCTTGTTGCCTGTACCCATTGATGCAATAATCGGTGTACCACTTTCTTGACATCTTACCGCAAGCTCAATTTTAGCAGTAACTGTGTCTATTGCGTCAATTACGTAATCGTACTTTGAAAAATCAAACTGTGTCGAATTTTCGGGTAAAAACAATATGGGGAATATATTAACGGTCGTATTTGGGTTAATATCTAAAACCCTATCACGCATAACTTCAACCTTTAATTTGCCAATTGTTGAATGAAGTGCAATTATTTGACGGTTGAGATTGGTTATATCGACACAGTCACTGTCAATTAAATCAATTGTACCAACACCTGCACGGGCTAGTGCTTCAACTGTGTAGCCACCAACACCACCTACACCAAAAACCGCAATATGACAGTTTTGAAGTTTTTTTAAAGCATCAGCACCTATTAAATTTTCAGTACGTGAAAATTGTGAATTCATAGCATTTATCCTTATTATTGATAATTTAATTGTAATTGCAACCGAATTTTTTGTCAAGCAATTTAGTCGCACAATGTCAATAATTATGTGTATTTTGAGATATTTTGTAATGTTAGCACTAATTTTGGCAAAAGGCTTGATTTAAATGACATAATATGGTAATATATGTAAAAATAAAATTACCGGGAGGCAAAAAAATATGGAAAAAAAGTTAAAAATTGTAATTGTGGAGGACGACAGTGATTTTTCAAAAAGTTGTGCAAAGGTTCTTAACAGCTACGGAATGGAGGTGATTCTTACACAAAAGGACGGATTAAAGGTTATTTCGACAGTCAAAAACGAAAAGCCTGATGTTTTACTTACCGAAATTTTTATGCCAAATCTTGACATATTAGGTGTTTTAGACGCTTTTAATAAAATGGACAAAAAAGATGTACCGCTCGTAATGGTAATGTCGGGCTATGCTAACCCAAGGCTTGAAAAAGAAATTCTAAATGCCGGTGCTTGCTATTATTTTGTAAAGCCGTTTGATGTTAATATGATGGCTGAAAGAATTATTAAGCTTTCGGGTTGGAAAAATGATAAATCACCTATTGTACTGAACAACACAACATTAAATGATAATGAACTTGAAATTATGGTTACCGAAATTTTGCATCAAATCGGTGTACCTGCTCATATAAAAGGCTATCATTATTTGCGCGAATCTATAATTTTGTCAATTAAAAACAGCGAAATAGTTAATTCAATTACAAAATTATTATACCCCACAATTGCTAAAAATCATGCTACTACTGCTTCCCGTGTAGAAAGAGCAATCCGACACGCTATTGAGGTTGCGTGGGATAGAGGTGATATAGATGTGCTTAATTCTTATTTTGGGTATACAATTCAAAATCAAAGAGGCAAGCCAACAAATTCTGAATTTATTGCAATGATAAGTGATAAACTGCGTTTAAAACTTAAAATAGGTTAAAAATTTCACCTGCTGAAAAGTAGGTGTTTTTTTAATATAAATGTTGAAAAAAGCTTTAAAAAGTGATATTATATATTAATATATTGGATTATTATAACTAAAAGGCGGTGAATAATGTGGCTTATAAAAAGTGGGAAGTCAAATCGGTTGATAGAATTAAAGCAAAAGAGCTTGCGTTTGAATGTGACGTAGAGCCGATAGTTGCTTTAATTTCGGCTTCACGCGGATATACTGACCCAACTGATTTAGAACAGTTTTTATCAGACGAGCCATATTTTGCCGATGCTTACGAGCTTAAGGATATTATGCACGCCGCCGATATTATAAACCTTAAAATAAGTGAAAATAAAAAAATTGCAGTTTACGGTGACTATGACTGTGACGGCGTTACCGCAACTGCCCTTATGTATAAATACCTTAAAGGTCGCGGGGCGGATTGTATTTATTATATCCCTGACCGCTTTAGCGAAGGTTATGGTATGAACTGTGATGCAGTGCGTCACCTTAAAGATTTAGGTGTTGATTTAATTATTACAGTGGATAACGGTATTTCCTGTTATGATGAAATTGCCCTTGCTAATGAACTGGGCATGACTGTTGTTGTTACTGACCACCATATACCGCCTGAACGCTTACCAAATGCTGCGGCGATTGTTGACCCTCACCAAATTGACTGTCCGTCAAGTTTTAAAGCGATATGTGGAGCTGAGGTTGCTTTTAAGCTTATTTGTGTTATGGAAGGGGCCGAGCCTGAAGAGTTATTGCCATTTTATGCCGACATTTTGTCGGTTGCGGTTATTGCTGATATTATGCCACTAACCCTTGAAAACCGTATTATTGTTAAATACGGTCTTAAAATGTTTAAAGGTTCAACCTGCCTTGTGGGGCTACGAGCTCTTTTAAACGTTGCAGGGGTTAATTTAAAGGACATTAACGCATCTCGCGTGGCGTTTGGTATATGTCCTCGTATTAATGCGGCAGGGCGTATGGGCAACGCCGCCCGTTCGGTTGAGCTACTTACTACCGATAATATGATGCAGGCACTTGAAATAGCAAATGAAATTGATAATGATAATGCACTTCGCCAACAAACCGAAAAGAAAATTTGTGACGAGGCAATTTTAAATATTGAAGAAAACGGTTACTGTTATGACCGTGTAATTGTAGTTGACGGCGAGGGCTGGCATCACGGTGTTGTTGGAATTGTTGCATCCCGCATTTGTGAAAAATACGGCAAGCCTGCAATTGTAATATCGCGCGACGGCGAGGTTGCACACGGGTCGGGTCGAAGCTATGAAGGTTTTTCGCTTTATGACGCTATAAACAGTTCGAGCGAATATCTTACAAAATTTGGCGGTCATTCACAGGCGGCAGGCGTTAGTCTTTTGTGTGAAAATATTAACCTTTTTCGCAAAGCGATAAATAGCTATGCAAAAACTGTGGAATATACACCGCCGGTGCTAAAACTTGACTGTAAAATTAATCCTTCGGCTTTAACGGTTGATTTGTCGGATAGTATTAAAGTGCTAGAGCCATTTGGTTATGATAACCCCGAACCTTTATTTGGCGTTTTTGGCGTAACTTTACAACGTGTTACCCCAATTGGTAATAACAAGCATTTAAAGCTATTATTTACTAAGGGTGATAATACTTTTCAAGCATTATTATTTGGTGCTAATGCTGAAAGCTTTTGTTATAATGTCGGTGATATGCTTGACTTGGCGGTTATGGTTTCAACAAATTATTTTAATGGCAATTATACAGTAAACGTTGTAATTAAAGATATGCGACTTGCGAATATTGATGATAATATTTTATTTGCCGACGTAATTAATTTTGACAGTTTCAAATCGCAAGAGGAATATGATGCATTAAAAATCACCCCAACCCGTGCTGAAGTTGGTAATATTTACCGCACAATAACAAAAAACGGTGTTTTACCAGAAAAGGTTATAAATCAATTTTTAGTAAGTCTTGGTTATGCTAAAACAAAAATTGCACTTGAAGTTCTTTTGCAATTAAATTTAATACAGCTTATAAACGGTAAATATTATTTAGTGCAAACCACAACAAAAACCGATTTATCAAATTCTAAAACTTATGGTAAGTTAATTAAGGAGTGTGAAAACCTTGACTGATATTGAAATGAAAAACCTTCAAGAGCTTAAGCAGGTAATGGAAAATTACGGCGGTAATTATGATTTTGATATGGTTGAAAAGGCGTTCACACTTTGTGTTACTGCTCACTCTGGACAAAAGCGTGTTTCAGGTGAGGATTATTATTACCACCCATTTAACGTTGCTAAAATTGTAATTTCCTTGGGTATGGACAGTCAGTCGATTGCTGCATCATTGTTACACGACGTTGTAGAGGATACCGACTATACCCTAGACGATATTAAGCAAATGTTTGGCGATGAAGTTGCGCTTTTAGTTGACGGTGTTACAAAAATCGGCCGATTAAACTTTTCAACTAAAGAACAGCAACAGGCGGAAAGTCTTCGAAAAATGCTTATTGCAATGGGGCAGGATATTCGCGTAATTATTATAAAACTTGCTGACCGACTTCATAATATGCGTACAATTGATGCTATGCGTGAACAAAAACAGCGTGACGTTTCGGTTGAAACCTTGGAAATTTATGCTCCGATTGCTCACCGTCTTGGTATTCGCGCTGTTAAGGAAGAACTTGAAGACTTGGCAATTAAGCACCTTGACCCTATTGCGTATCACGATATTGAGGAGCTTTTAACTCATCGCAAAAAGCACCGTGAACAAATTTTAAATGAAATTAGAAGACGTATTGAAGAACGCTTGCGTGAGGAAATGCCCAACGTTACACTTTCTTTCCAAGGTCGTGTAAAGTCTATTCACGGTATTTACCGTAAAATGTATGTTCAAAACCGTGATTTCGATGAAATTTACGATATATATGCTATTCGTATTATTACCGATACAGTCGCTGACTGTTACAACATTCTTGGTATAATGCACGATATGTTCCGTCCTATTCCTAACAGGTTTAAGGATTATATTTCAACTCCAAAGCCTAATATGTACCAGTCGCTGCATACAACTGTTATCGGTCGAAGCGGTATTCCGTTTGAAATTCAAATTCGTACCTTTGAAATGCACCACACAGCCGAATTCGGTATAGCTGCGCATTGGAAGTATAAGGAAGGTATTAAGGATAACGATAAAAAGCTTGAAGACCGTCTTGCTTGGGTGCGTCAGCTTATTGAAAACCAAGAGACAACCGACGACGGAAGCGAGCTTATCCGCAATATTAAGGTTGACCTTTCACAAGAAGACGTATTTGCCGTTACCCCTAAGGGTGATGTTATAAACCTGCCGCTTGGTGCTACAATTGTTGACTTCGCATTCCAAATTCACTCGGCTGTAGGTACACGTATGGTTGGTGCAAAGGTTGACGGTAAAATTGTACCAATTAACCACGAGGTTAAAACAGGTGAGGTTATTGAAATTTTAACAACAAATGCGGCAGGACACGGTCCCAGCCGTGACTGGCTTAATATTGCGGTAACTTCATCGGCTAAGGCTAAAATCCGTTCGTGGTTTAAAAAGGAAAAGCGTAGTGAAAATATTGTTACGGGTAAGGCTGATTTTGAAAAAGAACTTCGCCGTAATAATATTGATTTTACCGATGAGGAACAGGCTGAAATTGTTGAAGATTTAGCACGCCGTCACCGTCTTGCAAACGGTGAGGAATTTTATGCAGCTATTGGCTACGGTGGCATTTTACTTTCAAAAGTTATTCCGCGAATTAAGGACGATTTCAACAAAAAAACTGCCGAGAAAAAGCCGCCCGAAATTGTGCCCATTAGTCAAAATAGGTCGCAAAAATCCTCAGACGGTGTTATTGTTGAAGGAATTGATAACTGTCTTATTAAATTTTCGCATTGCTGTAATCCGCTTCCCGGCGACGATATTATCGGTTACATTACCCGTGGTCACGGTGTTTCTATTCACAAGCGTGACTGTAATAATGTTCCCGTTAATATTGCCGACAGTCCCGAGCCTGCACGTTGGATAACTGCCTATTGGGATGGCACAAAGGCTGAAAGCTTTACTTCAACCCTGCGTATTAATGCAATTGACCGTCAAGGTATTTTAATTGAGGTTATGAATGCAGTTAATAATATGCGTGTGCCTATTCACAGCATTAACGCACGTGAGCTTAAAAACGGTAATTGTACAATAATTATGACTATAAGTGCTGAAAGTGTAGAGCACCTTAAAAGCATTATTTTACGTGTTGAAAAGGTTAGTGGTGTTTTCGGTGTTGAAAGGATTAATCAGTAATGAAAGCAGTTATTCAAAGGGTTTCATCGGCATTTGTTACGGTTGACGGCAATGTTGTTGGCAGTTGTAATGAAGGTTATATGATTTTATTTGGCGCTGCCGAGGGTGATACCTTAGAGGATATTGAAATTTTGGCACGAAAAACTGCAAATTTACGTGTTTTTTGTGACGAAAACGACAAAATGAATAAGTCTATATTGGATATAAACGGCGAGGTGCTTTGCATTTCGCAGTTCACCCTTTGCGCTGACGTTAAAAAGGGTAATAGACCTTCCTTTATTTCGGCAATGGCACCTGATATGGCAAGTGAATATTACGACATTTTTTGTGAAAAACTTAAAGAAAACGGTATAAAACGTGTTGAAAAGGGTATTTTCGGTGCTGATATGAAGGTAAGCCTTGTAAATGATGGTCCCGTTACAATTTTGTTTGATACAGAAATTTGGAGAAAAAATGGAAATTAAAGCTTTAGTTTTAGGCGATATTGAGGTTAACTGTTACCTTGTTTCTACTGATAAAGCGGCTGTGGTAATTGACCCAGGTTACCGCTGTGTCGAAGCGCTTGAATTTTTGAAAAATGCCAATGATAAGGAACGTTTGATTTTATTGACCCATGCGCATTTTGACCATATTGGATTTGCGGATGAATTAGCTGAAATTACCGACAGTAAAATTGCAATTGGTGAAAAGGACGCACCAGCGCTACTTGATAACAATTTGAATTTATCCGCCTTGTTTGGTGCGCCTTTAAGCACCTTTAGCGCCGATATACTTTTAGATGACAATGATGAAATTACCGTTGGTGATTTAACCTTTAAGGTTATACACACACCCGGTCATACTGTTGGAGGTGTTTGCTATTTGTGTGGAGATACGCTTTTTTCGGGTGACACACTTTTTGCAGGCAGTATTGGTAGAACCGATTTTCCAGGTGGTAGCTTTGAAACCTTAAAAAATTCAATTAAACGAATTTACACCTTGCCTGATGATACGGTTTTGCTTTCGGGTCATGGTGGAAAAACCACAGTTATA
This sequence comes from Clostridia bacterium, assembly GCA_017623315.1. GTDB lineage: Bacteria > Bacillota > Clostridia > Oscillospirales > Acutalibacteraceae > UBA737. Next base: position 25,150 of record JAGAPJ010000054.1, read on the forward strand.
AACGAAAAAAGATATAATCCCTTTGTTAGAGGTTAAAAATGCAGCTTTGCTTAATTAACAATGATTTTAAGTACGAATTAGAAAAATTAATAAGAATATTTTTGCCTTTTGAAAAAATTGAATTTTTTGACTATAGGGTAGAGGGCGAATGTGTTGCAGTTGCCGAAATTAATGAAAAAGCAATTGCTTCCCTTAACTTTGGAGGTAAAACCTTTTCATATAGTCGTGAAATCAAAGATATAAACGGTGAATACAAAAAGGATAGTGAGTTGTTTTTAGCTCGCGCACTTTTTGAATGTTTAAAGGAATGCTTTAATTACTCGCCGCAATGGGGAATACTTACAGGTGTTCGACCCGCAAAGCTTTTTTCAAGAATTGCCAAAACCAAGGGTATTGCTTTTGCGGAAAATTATTTTAAAAATTATTTAATGGTAAGCGATAAAAAAATTGCGCTTTGTAAAGAAACTATTAAAGGCGAAAATGAAATTACTTCGCTTTCAAAGGCTGACTCATTTAGCCTTTACATATCGGTACCGTTTTGCCCTTCAAGATGTAATTACTGTTCTTTTGTATCACATTCGGTAGAACAGGCAAAGTCCTATATTCCGCAGTATGTTGAACTTTTGTGTAAAGAAATTGAAATTACAGCACAAAAAGCCCAAGCAAACAATTTGAAGCTTATGACAATTTATATCGGCGGTGGTACACCCACGACACTTTCGGCTGAACAGCTAGCATTGGTTATGGATACCGTCAAGACTAATTTTGATTTAAGCGGTATTTTGGAATATACTGTTGAGGCAGGTAGACCCGACACCATTACAAAGGAAAAACTGCTTGCTATTAAAAACGGCGGCGCAACTCGTATAAGCATTAACCCCCAAACTATGAATGATAACGTGCTAATAAATATTGGTCGAAGACATACGGCACAGCAAACGGTTGAAGCTTTTAACCTTGCGCGTGAATGTGGCTTTGATAATATTAATATGGATTTAATTGCTGGGCTAACAGGTGATGATTACGATAGCTTTGTAAGTACTGTTAAAACTATTACTGCCTTAAATCCTGAAAGTGTAACGGTTCATTCGCTTTCGATGAAGCGTGCTTCAAACCTTACGGTAAGCGGGGAATTACCCGAAATTGAAATGGGTAAAACTGCATCTGATATGGTGGATTTTGCATATAATTATTTAAGCCAAAATGAAATTTTGCCATATTATATGTACCGCCAAAGCAAAACGGTTGGCAACCTTGAAAACGTGGGTTATGCCAAAGCAGGTTTTGAATGTCTTTATAACGTTTACATTATGGATGAAACCCACACAATTTTGGCTTGCGGTGCATCTGCTGTTACTAAACTACGCGAGCCAAACGGCGACAAAATTGAGCGTATTTTTAATTTTAAATATCCTTACGAATATATTAACCGTTTTGATGAATTAATGCTTCGCAAAGACGGTATTGATAATTTTTACACCGCATATCCAATAAATTAACGGAGGAATGGGTTATGGATTTATTTGACGAAATTTTAGACAAAGCAAAGGTTGCCTTTGATGTAGCGGTTAAGGCTACTGAAGATGTAGTAGACACAGGTAAGCAAAAGTTTAATATTGCGTCTTTAGAAAACAAGCTTTCAAAGGATTATAAAGCTTTGGGCGAAATCTTTTATAATTTTAAAAAGAACGGCGAAATTGACGGTGAAGCCGCTGAACAGCTTATTGCCGAAATTGATGACAAAAAAGCCAAAATTGAACTTTTAAAAGAGGTAATGCGAAGCGCTAAGGCTGACCGTGTTTGTGCTAATTGCGGTGCGGTAATTGATAACGATATAATTTTTTGTCCAATTTGCGGTCAAAAATTAGAATTTACAACCGAGGAATAATGAGGCTTTAATAATGAACGTTGAAAAAATTGGGATTGTTGTTGCTGACGGTGACGAATATAAATCTTTACGTGCTGCAGTAGAGCAAGGAAAATTTGAAAGTCTTGAAATTTTAAAAAGGGAAGCTCATAAATTTGAAATTACAACTGAAAAGGGCTCTATTGAGGTTATTTCAATTTTATGCGGCATAGGCAAGGTTAACGCCGCTGCTGCGACTGTCTGTCTTATAAGTATGGGCTGTGATGTAATTTTAAATTACGGTCTTTCGGGTGGAGTAAGCGGTATAGGGCGCGGTGAAATTACTATACCTGACCGTTTTTTAGAACACGATTTTGACTTGCAGGTTTTGGGTTATAAGCCTTGCGAAAAGCCTGCACAACCTAGTTATATCTACAATGCATCGAAAGAATTTTTGTCACTTGCGAAGGAAATTATTCCAAGTGCTAAGTGCGGTACGGCTGTTACAGGTGACCGTTTTATTTGTGATGACAGTGTAAGAGTAGAACTTGCTAACACCTTTAACGCAATGTCTTGTGATATGGAAACGGCTGCTATTGCTTACGTTTGTGAATATTGCGACATTCCGTTTTTGGCTATAAGACGTGTTTCGGACGATGCAGGAAACGACGCCAAGGACGCTTATAGAAGTATGAATACAGCGGATGAAACCCTGCTTTACAGTTATGTTGAAGCGTTGATAAAAGCTATTATTTAGTGCGTTTGGAGTGAGTTTGTTTAAATATTTTTACAAAATTTTGTAATTTTTTTAACTTTTATTGCAAAACCCCTAAAAAACTATTGATTTTTTATTTTTAATATGGTAAAAATAAATAGTACAGTGTTACATTCGGACAAGTATTTACTTTCCGTTTAAAAATTTTATTGGAGGTTCTATCATGAACAAAACAGAATTAGTTGCATCCATTGCTGAAAAAGCAGGCATTTCTAAAAAGGACGCTGACAAGGCACTTGCAGCATTTGTTGACACCGTTACCGCTGAATTAAAGGCTGGCGGTTCCGTACAGGTTATCGGCTTCGGTACATTCAAGGTTGCTGAACGCGCTGCTCGCACAGGCGTTAACCCCAAGACCAAGGCTAAAATCGAAATTGCTGCTTCTAAGGCTCCCGCTTTCAAGGCTGGCGCTGCTTTAAAGGCTGCTATTAAGTAATTAAAGCTTTTAAGCCGTCTGAATTCAGACGGCTTAATTTTTTGAGGTATTTGTTTTGAGATTAGATAAATATTTAAAGGTTTCACGAATTATAAAACGTCGAACAATTGCAAATGAGGCTTGCGACGCAGGGCGTGTTTTGGCAAACGGTAAGGTTGCCCGTGCTTCTTATGATGTTAAGGTGGGCGATGTTTTGGAAATTGGCTTTGGTACACGTAATGTGAAGTTAGAGGTTTTAAGTCTTGTTGAAACTATTCACAAGGAAGACGCTGCTTTAATGTACAAAATAATTGAATAATAATTACGCCCCTTAAATATATTTTTAAGGGGTGTTTTTTATGGATGAAGTAATTAAACAAAACAGTAATGTTATTATAGAAAATCGCAAACGCGTAAATATTACGGGTGTTAAGGAATGTGTTTTCTTTGACGATGAAACCGTAATTTTAGACACTGTTTTAGGTGATTTAACCATTAAAGGTGAAAAACTGCATATTATAAATTTTGACACAAAAACAGGTGATTTTTCGCTTGAAGGCAAACTTGTTGCTATGGCTTATACCCAAAAGCAAAGTGGTGGGTCTTTTTTGGGGCGGCTATTTAAGTAATTATGTGGGAAATTAAAAATTCATTTCAGTTATTTTCTTTTGCGGTGTCCTTTTTAGTTGGTATAATATATTGTTTGATTTATGATGTTTTACGGGCAATTAGAAAAACAAAGCAATTACCCGACACAGCAGTATTTTTGCAGGATATTTGCTATTTTATATTAATTGCAATTTCAACCTTTATAATTTTTATATCCCTTTCAAATGGTGAAATTAGGGGATATTTATTGTTGGCAATGGCTCTTGGCTTTACTGCTTGTTTTGTTACACTTTCGCGACTTACGGTTAAACTTTTTGCCTTAATTTTTAAGTTTTTAAACAATTTAAGTGAAAAATTAATTGACATAATTAACCGATTTTTTGATATTACAGCCTCATTTATAGCAAAAATTTTAAAAAATTGTCATATAAAGCTTAATAATATTAAAAAAATATTAAAAAACCACTTGAAAAAGACAGGGTAATTGTTGTATATTATATGTAATTAATTGTTGGAGGTGCCATAATGAAACGTAAGTCCAAAAGGGAAAGCAGTATTATTTTAAAGATGCTTTGCTTGGCAGTATGTGTTTATGTTTTTGGTACACTTATTAATTTATGGTCAACACTTAATGAAAGTCAGGCTGAGCTTTTGGCTTTAAAGGAAGAATATGCGGCAACTGAAAATGACATTGCTGAGCTTAAAGCCATGCTTCAGGATGAATCAAACACACAAATCATTGAAAAGGCCGCCCGTGAACGTTTGGGTTATATTTATTCGGACGAACAGTTATTTATTGATATTTCGGGCAACTAGGCGAAAAATTAGGGGGATAATCACTAAAAATGCAGCAACTCACCGTGGGAGAAATTGTGGAAGGCAAAATCACCGGCATTACAAACTTCGGTATTTTTGCGGATTTAGGCAAGGGAAAATCTGGTATGGTACATATTTCGGAAGTTTCCCGTACTTACGTTAACGACATTAACGAGCTTTTTAAGGTTGGCGACGTCGTTAAAATGAAGGTTATGAACATTACCGAAGAGGGCAAAATTAGTTTGTCTATTAAGCGCGCGCTTGAGCCTGAAAAAACTCAGGACACACCGCGCAAGCCCCGTGAGGCACGTCCACCAAGGGAGGCTACAAAACCCGCGTATAATTCTTACACGTGGACACCTAAAAAGCAGGAGCCTGCTAGCTTTGAAGAAATGATGAACCGCTTCAAGCTTGCAAGTGACGAAAAAATTTCGGACTTAAAGCGCAAAAATCCTGAAACAGGACGCACCAAAAAAAGAACAAGATAATTTAATTGGCGAAACTTATGGTTTCGCCTTTTTTGAGGTTTAATAATGAGTAAAATTAATTTAGTTGCCCCTTGTTTATTTGGGGTGGAAAGTATTGCCGCTGATGAATTTCGACGTATGGGCTTTACTGATGTTAATGCTGAAAACGGTCGTGTGCTTTTATCGGGCGAAGAAAATATGTTGGCACGCGCTAATATATGCTCACGCTTTGCAGAAAGAATTATGATTAATGTCGGCGAATTTGAAGCCACCACATTTACCGAGCTCTTTGACGGTGTTAAATCACTTCCTTGGGAAGATTTTATCGGTCGTGACGATGCTTTCCCTGTAAACGGTTGGAGTATCAATTCACAGCTTTTCAGCATACCCGACTGTCAGTCAATTATTAAAAAGGCTATTGTTGAACGTTTAAAACTTCGCTATCATATTAATATTTTTGCTGAAACGGGTAGTGAATATAAAATTCGTTTTTCTATTCACAAAAACGTTGTTACTATGATGATTGATACCAGCGGTGAGGGGCTTCACAAAAGGGGATACCGTCGTAATTCTAACGACGCACCTTTAAAAGAAACCTTGGCAGCATCTATGTGCGATTTGGCGAGAATTTACCCCGATACACAGCTTTTCGACCCTTTTTGCGGAAGTGGTACAATCTTGATTGAAGCAGCTCTTATGGCTACTAAAACCGCGCCGGGTCTTCGCCGCTTTTTTGCGGCTGAACGCTTTGGGTTTTTAGATGATAAGATCTGGCGTGAGGAACGTACCCGTGCGCAAGATTTAATTCTTAAAAACGTTGAGTTTAGAGCGCAAGGTTATGATATTGACCCCGCTTGTATTGAATTAACTCTTGCCAATGCCAAAAAAGCAGGTGTTGAAAAATACGTTAAGGCGTCTATAGGTGATGTCAAAGATTTCAAAGCACCCGAAAAACGTTGCTTAACTATTTGTAATCCACCTTACGGCGAACGACTTTTAGACGTTAAGGCTGCGGAAGAACTTTACAAGGTAATGGGTAAGCAGTTCGAGCAGGGCGAGGGTAGAAAGTACTTTATTATAAGCCCGCACGATGAATTTGAAAAGCATTACGGTAAAGAGGCAGATAAACGCCGCAAGCTTTATAACGGTATGATTAAATGCCAGTTATTTATGTACTTTAAATAGTTGACATTGGTCGAATATTGTAATATAATATTTTTATAATCTTCAGGGCGAGGTGCAATTCCTC
>JAGAPJ010000055.1 GCA_017623315.1 Clostridia bacterium
AGCAGAAATACGGGTAATCCAAAGACGACGGAAATCGCGCTTTTTAAGACGACGACCAATGTATGCATATTGACCTGATTTCATAACTGCTTCTTTAGCAGTTTTAAAAAGCTTTGACTTAGCGCCGAAGTAGCCCTTAGCAAGCTTTAACACTTTATTTCTTCTTTTGCGTGTAGCTAACGCACCTTTAACACGTGCCATTTCTTATACCTCCGATAAATACTTCTTACTTGTAAGGAATTAACTTCTTAACGGTTGCGGTGTTTGTTACGTCAGCAACTACAACCTTGCGAAGATTTCTCTTACGTTTTGTGGTTTTCTTGTTGAGAATGTGTGACTTGAAAGCATGTGCACGTTTTACTTGACCGGTTTTGGTAAGCTTAAAGCGTTTCTTTGCGCCACTGTGAGTTTTAATTTTAGGCATTTTAATTCCTCCATTTTGTATTTTAAACTATTGTTACTTACTTGATTTGGGAGCTAAAAACATAAGCATGTTACGTCCTTCAAGCTTAGCAGGTTTTTCAACATTGGCAACCTCGCTGCAGAATTCAGCAAAACGGGTCATTGTTTCTAAGCCAATTTCGGGGTGGCCCATTTCACGACCACGGAAACGAATGGAAACCTTAACCTTGTTACCGCTTTGAATAAACTTGATTGCTTGTTTGCCTTTGGTTTCAAAGTCATGTACGTCGATACTTAAACCTAAGCGAATTTCCTTGGTTTCAATAACCTTTTGGTTTTTCTTGTTTTCCTTTTCACGCTTTGCCTGTTCGAAACGGTATTTACCGTAGTCCATAACCTTGCAAACGGGCGGTTGCGCGTTAGGTGAAATGCAAACCAAGTCAAGCTCAGCCTTATTTGCTGCTTCAAGCGCTTTGTCGATTGAAACAATACCAAGCTGACTGCCGTCGTTCATGATAACACGAACTTCCTTAAATTTAATACCTTCGTTTATAGCAACTTCTTTACTGCTAATGCTAATGCACCTCCAAATTTGTAAAACAAAAGCGTGGACGCAATAACGCCCACGCATAAGAATACCAAAGAAGATTTGGAACTTATTAACCCTTTTAAACAAAATCTGAGGGTGAGGACGCAATACGTACTACTTTGTTGTTACAATTATTATACACTATTTTACGAATTTGTCAAGTATTTTTTTAATTCAACAGCTTTATCGGTATTTTCCCAAGGTAAATCAATATCAGTTCTACCCATATGACCGTAAGTAGCGGTTTGACGGTAGATAGGACGACGAAGGTTTAATGCATCAATAATTGCCGATGGACGAAGATCAAATACCTTGTTTACAGCTTCAACAATTTTATCATCAGCAATTTTACCTGTCGTGAAGGTATCAACCATTACAGAAACGGGGCGTGCAACACCAATTGCATAAGCAAACTGAATTTCACATTTGTCAGCAAGACCTGCGGCAACAATATTTTTTGCAACCCAACGAGAAGCATAAGCGGCACTACGGTCAACCTTTGTGGGGTCCTTACCCGAGAATGCACCGCCGCCATGACGAGCATAACCGCCGTAGGTATCAACAATAATCTTGCGACCTGTAAGGCCTGTATCACCCTGAGGACCGCCCACAACGAAACGACCTGTTGGGTTAATAAAGAACTTGGTATTTTCATCTAAAAGATTTGCGGGTACAATAGGCTTAATAACCTTTTCCAAAATATCGGCACGCAAGGTTTCAAGTGTAACATCTTCAGTATGCTGACTTGAAACAACGACGGTATCAACACGGGTGGGTACACCGTCGTTATATTCAACGGTAACCTGTGTTTTTCCGTCGGGGTTTAAGTAATCTAATTCCCCACTCTTACGAACGTCGGTAAGGCGTTTAGCCATCTTGTGAGCCAAAGAAATAGCCAAAGGCATAAGTTCTTCAGTTTCGTTGCAAGCATAACCGAACATCATACCCTGGTCGCCTGCACCGTTTAAGTTATAAGCGTCTTCTTCACCGTCTTTAAGTTCAAATGACTTATCAACACCCATTGCTATGTCGGGTGATTGTTTATCAAGAGCAACCATAACAGCGCAGGTATTACCGTTAAAGCCTGCTTTTTCGCTGTTATAACCGATATCACAAACAACCTCGCGTACAATTGCGGGGATATCAACCTGAGCAGTGGTGGTAATTTCACCCATAACATTTACAACGCCTGTGGTGCAAAATGTTTCGCAAGCAACACGGGCATTTGGGTCTTGACTGAAAATCGCGTCTAAAACCGCGTCAGAAACTTGGTCTGACACCTTGTCGGGATGACCTTCAGTAACTGATTCAGAAGTAAAAAGCATTTTTGCCATTTTAAAATTCCTCTCTATTTTTAAAACTACACAAAAAAATTACCGCCTACTTTCGAGGCGGTTTTCTATAAAACAACCTCATCTTTCGGATAAACCGACGGATTTAGCACCTTGTAAAAACAGGTTGCCGGGCTTCATCGGGCCGTACCCCTCCACCACTCTTGATAAGGACGATATTTAATTTGCGTTAATCATTGTAACATAAAATCGAAATTTGTCAAGTTATTTTTTCAGTATCGGCGATAACTTTTTATAAATTAAAAAGCAAATCGCCGCATCAATTATTCCCTTTGCAAAATTAAAAGGCAAATTAAAAATAACAAGCGCTTCAAAAAGACCATCAACCGACGGTAAAATTGCCTGATACATACCGATAATTGCAGGCATTGGCAAACCGTATAAAACTGAAAACGCAGGATAAACGATAAAATAATTTGAAAAAATACTTATAACCGCCATAACGAGTGCACCCACAAGCGAGCCTATAAGTGCAAATTTGCGGTTTTTATTATACTTATATATCGCCCCCGCTACACCAACAAAAATAGCACCAAGGATAAAATTTGAAACCTCACCCACACCCGCGCTTGTGGTAACAAAAAGGTGCAAAACATTCTTTAAAAGACAAACCAAAATACCGTAAAGCGGACCGTAAACAAAGCTGACTATCAGTGCAGGTAATTCCGAAAAATCAAGTTTTACAAACGACGGAATAATCGGTAAAGGAAATTCGAGTAACATCAAAACAAAGCCAAGCGCACCAAATAAAGCGCAAAAAGCCAACTTTTTAATTTCTTTCTTTCGCATAACAACACCTCAAAAATTGCTAAACTTTGCCTCCTTCTGACGAGGAAGGTGGATTTTTGCAAAGCAAAAAGACGGAGGGAGAAAAAACTTTTTTTACTAACCCTCAGTCACCTTGCGGTGACAGCTCCCCCTGACAAGTGGAGCCAACTCTAAAAAAATTAACGCCCTTACATAAAATAAGGGCGTTAAAAGTTTAAAATAACTTCTATCTTCTCTCATCCAGACTATACTGTCGGCTTTGGAATTTCACCAAATCAGCCTTGCGGCTCGTGGGCTATGACCACCGGTGAGGTATTGCACCTCGCCCTGAAGATTATAAAAATATTATATTACAATATTCGACCAATGTCAACTATTTA
>JAGAPJ010000056.1 GCA_017623315.1 Clostridia bacterium
CCTTTAACGAAAGCATCCTTAACATAGGGCTTACCAACCTTTAAAGTTCTGTTGCTAACAGCAACAACCTTGTCGAAGGTAACTTCTTCGTCAACCTGAGCGTCGAGCTTTTCGATGTAAATTACATCGCCGTTTTCAACACGGTACTGCTTTCCGCCTGTTTCGATAATTGCGTACATTTCCTTTTCACCTGCTTATTTTCAGTCTCGCTACAGAAGGCGTGCACCAAAAAAGGCGCAACTTAAAAAAGCCCACAATATGCGGCTTATACAGTTTATCACAAAGGTATTCGTTTGTCAAGGAAAAAATGACATAATTTCCGTTGTATTTTCAGTGGTTTAAATTTTAGTTTGTCGGGCTATTAAATTTATGACACATCGTAGGGATAATTCACGAATTATCCGTAAAACATAGCAAATTGCGGGCGGGCGATTCGTGAATCGCTCCTATGGATATACAATTTAATTTGTACAATAATTTCGAATTGCGCATTACGAATTACGAATTCCGCCTCAGAGTTAAACCCCGATTTGTTCTTTACTTTTAATTAGCGACATCATACTGCCGACTGTCAAAAGTGTGAAGCCCGCAAAAAGCAAGATTCCACCGCTTGTTACCCAGTAGATTAAAACCGACCAATATGTATCTATAAGCGCCAACTCGCTTAACAACAAATACTTTGGAATTGCAGGTGTAACAGAAAAAAACGAACTATATAAAGCAATTAAACCACAAAACACAAACGACACAATCGGTAAAACCTTGCCCGATTTATTCTTAAGATTTAAGACAAACAAAACGACGGGTAAAATCATCAATATTAAAATTAGAGCGTTTGGCAACACTAAACCGTTAATTAAATGTTGTAAAATTTGTTCGCTGCTTAATTGTTCAATAACACTAATGCGTTCTATAAAAAAACTCAAGCAATTCCATAAAATACAAATTACATTGCAAATTATACCACTAAGCAAAATGATATTTTTAGCTTTTTTCATACTAACACCTCTTTAGTCCGTTTGTGATTTAATTATACGGCAGGCTTTAGTGCTTAATCAATAATAAATTGGGGTTTAGCGGGCTGAAACCCCTAAAGAATAAAGAAAAAATGTGCCGTGCAACGCACGGCGTTGTATATATCGTTTCGCTTCGCGAAACACCAATTTTATTCTTTCTTCTTTATTATTTATTATTTAATCGCACAGTGATAAATTATAAATTAAAACCCATTATTTTAATTATAACTGTTCATAAATTCCAACAAGCTTAAGCGCCCATTCCATTTGCTCGTTATATACATAATCGGCATAAAGCGTATTCACAATTGTCCCGCCGTATATTGCATAAAGCGTTTTTTTATAATTTTCGCATTGAATAGCGTGTTCCTTTTCCCAGCTAGTTTTCATATTTTTAATAAATGTATGAAATTCCTGCGTGGTGTAATAACTCGTTTCGTTTGTTTTTTTAATATCACACTGCATTAATTTGTTGTAATATTCGTCCGCCACGGCTTGCCATTTTTTAGTGTATTTTTCAGAAATAGCACACATGCCCGCTGTCGAGCTATCTTCAGGTGACTTCATTTCTTCATCATAAGCCCCGTCAATTTCGCGAGTTAGTTTTTCGGATAAAGTTTCAATTGGATATTTGGCAATATTCCTTAACAACGTTCCGTCATATGGGTCAACATTTGCAAAAGCAACAAGGCGGTCGTTTTCGTTAAATTCTACATTTTTATAATACGTTGCACCCGCATCCCAATAATATTTTTCACCGACCGAATATGTAATATTATCCCTGTCGGGCACACCTAAGCTTTTTGCAACTATTTTTGCTAATTCTTCATTGCTTAATTCTTCTGTTTTAATTGGGGTTAGCTTTTGCTTGTTGCCGTCCATATCGTACCAAACAAGCTTATCGCTGCCTATTTCTAAATACTTCTTTGTTTTGGCTCTATATTCATCTTTGGTAACCTTTTCTTCATTAAAAAAATACTCATCGGGGTATACTTTGCCTTCTTCGATGCTTTGACCGTCCCAACAAGAAAAGGTTACATTAAATTTTACCTCCGCATTTTGATCTAATTCGTAATATTCGTAATTAATATGTGTCGGCGCACCGCCGTGACGTTCATACAAAAGTGCACCGTTATTAAGTAAGTTAACATATAAGCTGTCTTCAGTATGCCAATGGTAAATTTCATTATCTTTAACGGTAAAAAAATACTTATACGGGGTTTGCTGTATACATAGCTCAACAATGCCGTCGCCCGTCATATCCAAAAAGGTGTATCTATAATCCTGCTTTTCTAGATCCCATTCCAAATAATCCAAAAATGTTTTTTCGGCACCGTCTTTATCAAAGGCGGTAATTTCACCCGCAATAAACTGCTTGTACAACGCTTTTACAGCGTCATCCTCGCGGCTTTTACAGCCCGCAAATATCCCTAAAAACAAGCTTAAAACACAAACTAATGCTAATAACTTTTTCATAATAACACCTCCTTTAATTTTATTCTAATTTGCGTGAGCGGTAGTGTCAAATTACAACATTGATACTGTTGTTACAAATTGGTAATAATTGGTGAAACGCAGAAAACAAATTGGGAGTTTATGGGGCTGAATGGTTGTACAAACCAATACCTCCCTTTGACGAGGTTGGCGTAGCGAGCGATGCGGTAGTGAATAACAGTCCAGTGGACTGTTAGAGCCGCGGAGGGACCGAGCACCACAGTGCGAGAGATGGATTTTCGCACAGCAAAAATACGGAGGGAGAGAAAGAAACACGTTGCAAAATAGTGCTTTTCTCTCCCTCAGTCACTCGTGCCCTCGTGACAGTTCCCTCGTCAGAGGGAGCCAAAGACATACTAATCAAACCGCTCGATAAACTATAATTCACCCACTACACTCCGCCGCACAACCCTACTCTACAAAATACTGATATTTTTAACTTTAATTACATTGACAATTATATATAATATATAGTATAATTTTATGTTAAAGGGAGATGATTTTGTGATTAACAAAAGTATTAAAAAATTAGTATGCTACGGCCTTTCAAAAAATCTTTTTAGCAAAGAGGATGAAATTTTTGTAACCAACCGCATTTTAGAAATTTTAAACCTTGACAGCTTTGGCTGTGACGAGGATTTTGCCGACGTTAATTTAGAAGAAACCTTGAAGGAGCTTCTTGATTTTGCGGTACAAAAAGGTCTTATTGATGATAACGTCACTGAGCGTGACCTTTTTGATACTAAGCTTATGTCGGCTTTAATGCCCAGACCTAGTGAAGTTATTGCAAAATTCAATGCACTTTATAAGGAATCACCCGAAGCCGCAACCAATTATTACTATAACTTAAGCTGTGACAGCGATTACATACGCCGCTACCGTGTAGCAAAGGACCTTAAATGGCTTGCCGACACCGAATACGGCCAAATGGATATAACAGTTAACCTTTCAAAACCCGAAAAGGATTTAAAATCTATTCTTGCGGCTAAAAATGCGCCGCAGTCGGGCTACCCCAAGTGTGCACTTTGTAAGGAATGTGAAGGCTACGCGGGTCGCATTAACTTCCCTGCACGTCAAAACCACCGCATTATCCCGATCACCCTTGATAACGATAACTGGTTTATGCAATACTCACCATATGTTTACTATAACGAGCATTGCATTGTATATAATGGTGAACATATTCCTATGAAGGTTGACATTACCACCCTTCGCAAGATTATTGAATTCGTTACCATTTTCCCCCATTATTTTATCGGCTCTAACGCAGGTCTTCCCATTGTTGGTGGCTCTATCCTTTCGCACGAGCATTACCAAGGTGGTCATTACACCTTTGCTATGACCAAAGCCCCCATTGAAAAGGAAATTACCTTCAAGGGCTATGAAGACCTTAAAACAGGTATTGTTAAATGGCCTATGTCGGTTATCCGTATTACAGGCGCAAACCCCGACCGTGTTATTGAGCTTGGCGGTAAGATTTTAACCGCTTGGGAAAGCTATACCGACGAAGACGCATTTATTTTTGCTGAAACTAATGGCGAGCCCCACAATGCCGTAACACCTATTGCACGCAGACGCGGCGAGGATTTCGAGCTTGATATTGTACTTCGCAACAACATTACCACCGAAGAATTCCCCATGGGTGTTTATCATCCCCATCAGGAATACCACCACATTAAAAAGGAAAACATCGGTCTTATTGAGGTTATGGGTCTTGCTGTACTTCCCGGTCGCTTAAAGCAGGAAATGGCAGACCTTCAGACCGCTATTTTGGAAAACCGCGACATTACAAATGATGAAGCACTTGCAAAGCACGCTGAATGGGCCGAAGAAATTAAGGCAAAATATAATGATATAAACGCTGAAAACATTGAAGGCATTATTAAGGCTGAAATTGGTATTGTTTTCTCGAAGGTGCTTGAGGATGCCGGCGTTTATAAGCGTGACGAAAAGGGTCAGGCTGCATTTATTAAGTTTATTGAAAGCGTGAAATAATGTTTATTACCGTTTTAACACAGGTTGTTATACTGTTTATATTGATTTTTGTTGGCTTCGTGCTTGCAAAAATCAAAATGCTAAATGACCAAAGTGTAAAAAGCTTAACCGATTTAGCCTTAACCTTAGTAACCGCCTGTGTTATAGTAAAATCCTTTTTTCGCGAATTTAACAAAAGCGACCTTAAGGATTTGCTTATAAGCTTTCTTTTAGGCGTTATACTTCACGCTGCATTTATTCTTTTAACCGTTTTATTATTAAGGGATAAGGATAAAAACCGACAAGCCGTGCTTCATTATGCGGCGGTTTTTTCAAACTGCGGCTTTATGGCATTACCCCTTCAGCAAGCGCTTCTTGGCGACACCGGTGTGTTTTTAGGCTCGTCCTTTGTGGCAATTTTTAATGCTTTTGTATGGAGCTGGGGTTTAAGGGTTATGAGTGGTGACAAAAAGTCACTAAACCCACTTAAAATTATTACCCGCCCCGCCATTTTAGCGCTTATTGCAGGCTTTATAATTTTCATACTTTCAATTCCTATTCCCAAAATAATAAGCGAGCCTATCGGTATGTTTGCCGCACTTAATACCCCCATTCCTATGATTATTATAGGCTATCATCTCGCATCATCAAACGTGCTGAAGGGACTTCGCGACCTTAAATGCCTTTTTACAATTTTGTTAAGGCTGGTTATTTTCCCCGCTTTAGCTATTTTTGGTATGCGCCTTTGCGGTATAAAGGGCGATATGCTTATTTCACAAGCTATTTGCTGCGCAGCACCCGTTGCTGCAAACGCCACTATGTTTTCATCAAAGTTTAACCGCGATACCGAGCTTTCGGTAAATCTTGTTTCCCTTAGCACACTATTATCATTTATAACAATGCCGCTAATGATTACTTTAGCAGAAAAATTGGCAACCTTATGATAAATTATATTCACGAACCCACACCACTTCAATGCGGACAGGCTGTTTTAGCTATGCTTTGCAGAATTTCGGTTGATGAAGTGGTGCAAACACTTAATAACGAAAAAGAAACACGACTTTGTGAAATGCTTTCTTTTTTAAATAATAACGGCTTTATGGTGCAAAATACGCGGCTTTTGGCAAATAATAAAACCGATTTGCCCGAAATTGCGCTTTTAAGCCTTGAAACCCCACGGTGTTGGCATTGGTCACTTTATTACAAAGGCACCTTTTACGACCCCGAGCACGGAGTTATGAACGATTTTCCCGTTTGTAACCGCAAATATTTTTGGAAAATTCAAATATCGGAGGATATATGTTAGAACTTAAAAACATATCGTTTTCAGCCGAAACCGAAGACGGCGAAAAACAAATTTTGAAAGACGTTAACCTAAAAATTGATGACGGCTTTGTGGTTATCACCGGTCCTAACGGCGGCGGTAAATCGACCTTAGCAAAAATCATTGCGGGTATTATCACCCCCACTGCCGGACAAATTTTGTTAGACGGTGAAGACATTACAAATTTAACAATTACCGAACGTGCTAAAAAAGGCATTAGCTTTGCTTTTCAGCAGCCTGTACGTTTTAAGGGCATTACCGTGCACGACCTTATAAGCCTTGCCGCAGGTGAGGATATAAGCGTTACAAAGGCTTGCGGTTATCTATCGCAGGTTGGTCTTTGCGCAAGGGATTACATTAACCGCGAGGTTAACGCTTCCCTTTCGGGCGGTGAGCTTAAAAGAATTGAAATCGCTACCGTTTTGGCACGTGGCACAAAGGTTTCAATTTTTGACGAGCCTGAAGCAGGCATTGACCTTTGGAGCTTTAACAGTCTTATAAAAGTTTTTGAAAAAATGCACAAAACCCTTGGCGGCAGTATAATTATTATTTCTCATCAAGAACGCATTTTGAATATTGCCGATAAGGTAGTAGTTATTGCAAACGGAAGCGTAAAGGACGAGGGTAAAAAGGACGATATTTTGCCAAGCCTTTTACACGCAGCGGATGCCGCTTGCAAGGTGCTTACCGATGCTTTAGAGGAGGTGTAACGCCGTGAATAATACTGAACTTGACCTTTTAAAAATGATAGCCGATATTGACAGCACACCCAGTGGTGCATTTAATATTCGTGCAAACGGCGCACTTTCCGCGCGGCACGTTACCGAAAATGTTGACATTCGTGAAAAAGAGGGCGTTTCGGGTATTGAAATTATTATTAAACCCAATACCGTCGGCGAAAAAATACACATACCCGTAATTATTAGCGAAAGCGGTTTAACCGAAATGGTTTATAACGACTTTATTATTGGTGATAACTGCGACGTTGAAATCGTTGCAGGCTGTGGTATTCACAACTGCGGCAGTGAGGAATCACGTCACGACGGTATTCACAGCTTTTTTGTTGGCAAAAACGCCAAGGTTAAATATGTTGAAAAGCATGTTGGCGAGGGTGACGGCGAGGGTGGTAAAAATATGAACCCCACCACCGTTATTAATATTGCTGACGGCGGTTATATGGAAATGGAAACTACACAAATTAAGGGCATTGATTCTACCAAGCGTATTACCAAAGCCGCTTTGGCCGACAACGCAACCTTAATTGTGAAGGAAAAGCTAATGACCCACGGCAGTCAGTACGCCGAAACCGACTTTACAGTTGATATGAACGGTGAAAACTGCAGTGCAAACGTTATTTCGCGTTCGGTTGCTAAGGATAAGTCCTATCAGCTTTTTGTTTCACGCATTAACGGTAATAATATTTGTAGCGGTCACACCGAATGTGATGCCATTATTATGGATGATGCACACGTATCGGCTTTGCCCCAAATTACCGCAAACCACATTGATGCGGCACTTATTCACGAAGCTGCTATCGGTAAAATTGCAGGCGAACAGCTTATAAAGCTAATGACGCTTGGTCTTTCAGAAGCCGAAGCCGAAGAACAAATTGTAAACGGATTTTTAAAATAAAAAAATTAAACCGCCTGAATTCAGGCGGTTTTTCTTTTAGAAATTAATTGATTTTGCCGTAAAGTGGAATATCGCTATCCTTTTTAGGTGCACGATTGGGAGCAACCTCAACCTTGTTACTAGGACGGCGACCACCGCGACGGCGGTCATCACGTCTACCGTGTGAACGGTCGTTTCTTAAAGGTTTAAGCTCGGTACCCTCTTTGCCGATAACGACACGACGGTTGATACCTTCACCGAAGGATGCGCTTGTAACACCATCAATTGCTTGAACAGCAGTATGAATTATACGGCGTTCGTAAGGATTCATAGGCTCAAGCGTTCTGCACTTACCGGTTTTTAAAACCTGCTGTGCAATACGGTTTGCAAGAGCAATTAACGTATCCTCACGCTTTTCACGGTAATTACCAATGTTAAGTGATACCTTATAATAACCGCTGCCGTTGTTTGAAGCAAGACCTGCTAAAAACTGAAGTGCATCAAGTGTTTCACCACGGTGACCAATAATTGCACCAAGACCCTCACCCTCAAGCTCGATAAGAGCCGCATTTTCACGCTGTGCAACCTTAAAGCTTACGTTTTCACAGCCAAGGTTTTTAAGAATAGGCTTTAAAAATTCAATTGCCTTTGCGGGACGGCTGTCAGCAGGTAATTCGCTTGCATCAACTACGGGACCGTATTCCTTATCGGCATCGTTTTTCTTTTCAGCCTTTTTAGGTTCATCCTTTGCCTCAGCTTTTTTAGGCTCAGCCTTTTTATTTTCGGCCTTCTTTTCTATAGGCTTATTAGCCTTTTTTTCCTGTTTCTTTTTTGGTTTTTCGTCGGGTAATTCAATAAATGCCTTAACTTCTGCCTTACAGCCGCCGAAAAGACCTAAAGTTTTCTTTTTAGGGAATGTAACAACTTCAAATTGCACGTCAGCATCTTCGCCAACACCCAATTTTAAAGCAGCGTTTTCCCTGGCTTCGTCTATAGTAAGACCTGTGCCAATTGCCTCTTTAATCAAGGGACTTCCTCCTTATAAAACTTTAAATTATTCCTCTATTTCGCCAAACTTTTTAATTTGTGTTGTTTCAAAATCACACTGCTTTACAAGTTCTTTTGCACGTTCTTTAGATAAAAGCTTGTGAGGACCATAGAATTGTTGAACTAAAATTTGAATAACACCGCCAATAAGTGACGAGCATGCCCAGTAGAATGTAACACCACAGGGAAAGCCAAAGCCGATAAATAATGACATTAAAGGCATCATAAGCATCATACCCATCATGCTTGAAGCATCGGGGTTTTGTTTTTTCTGCATTACTGAAGACATTACGCTTGTAAGCATTTGTGCACCGAATGCCAAAAGAGGCATAATCCAAGTGCGGTTGAAAGCGTTAAAAATGTCAATTGAAAACTTAGGCGTTGCGGTAAGGTCGATGCCGAAGAAGTTAAAGTCAATAGTCTTCATTGCTTCGGAAATTGCGGGAATAGCAATTTTTCCCTCGCTAACGGCACCGATAATTTGAAGTTCGCTTCTGCCTTCAACAACATTTACACCCAAATCCTTAAGGGCAGTTGCTGCTTCCTTAATGGTGTTAGCGTCAACGTCCATAAGGTAGGTAAGCGGAGCCATAATAAGCCAATAAATGCTCATCATAACAATAAGACGTAAAAGCATGGGGAGACAGCCGCCACCCATAGAAACGCCTTCCTTTTGGTAAAGCTCCTGCATTTCCATACCGTACTTTTGCTTGTCGTCACCGCATTTTTCTTTAAGTGCGTCAAGCTTGGGCTTAATGCGCATTTGCTGAACTGCGGATTTTTGGCTTTTAATTGTAAGCGGAATAAAAATTAAATTGATAAAAACGGTAAAGATAAATACCGCCGCTGCAAAGTTACCGCCGCAAACGTCGGATATAAAACGCAAAACGTAAGCAAACGGAATGTTAATAATGTTAAATAAAGCTTGCATTTATGCACCATCCATTCAAAATGGTTATTTTTAAATTCAAAGTTTCTTTTCCCTTTTTGGTGGAACAGGGTCGTACCCGCCCTTACAAAAAGGATTGCATCTGATAATTCTCCAAACCGCGAGGGCCGAGCCCTTAAGCGCGCCGTGAGTAGATATAGCCTCAATAGCGTATTGAGAACAGCTAGGTGTGAAGCGGCAACACGGAATTTTTAGCGGAGATAAATGTTTTTGGTAAAACCTAATAAGAAATATTAGTATTTTCTTCATTGTCGTTTTTTAAAGCACCCGCTGTTTTAAGTGATTTATAAAAAATAAGTGCGAGTTCGGTGCTTTTTACATTCAAAATTCTTGTTCTTGCAACAATTACAAAGTCAAACCCGTTTTGAATATCGGGCAAAACGGATGAAAAAGCAGCTGTAATAACACGCTTTGCACGGTTGCGTTTAACAGCCTTGCCGATTTTTTTACCGGCGGTAATGCCAAGCCTTACGTCCCCTGTGCGATTTTTAGTAACGTAAATAACCGCAAAGGGTGTGACAAACACTTTGCCACGGTTATAGGCCCGACGAAATTCACGGTTTTCCTTTAGCTTAATTATTCTCATAATAAAAGGAAAAGCCACATATAAGTGGCTTTTAGTATGTCAATTTCTTTCTTCCCTTTGCTCTGCGACGTGCTAAAACCTTGCGACCGTTAGCAGTAGCCATTCTCTTTAAGAAACCGTGCTCTTTCTTACGATGAAGCTTTTTCGGTTGATATGTTCTTTTCAACTTAAACCCTCCTTAACTGAACATTGTCGTTATGTAAGCAGATTTCCCTTTATACATAACCTTACAGTCTACAATTATACCTAAAACCACTTAAAAAGTCAATAAAAAATTTCTTATAAATACAAAAAAGCGGTAGAAGCATTTATAATTTCCACCGCCTTTACATTTATTTCTTAAGCGCTTCGGCCGCCTTTAATGCCGCTTCGTTATCATTAGTAATTAAGAATATAACAAAGGGCCCGTCGGTTTTTAAAACCGCATTTGACATTTTGGTTTCAAACGACGGGTCGTACATGCCCTTATCGCCGTTTTCAAGGGTTTTCTTACGGCGTTCAACTAAATCAACCAATTTTTCGGTGTCGGCTTCATTTTTAGACTTTAACACCGTAACCTCGTAGGTGTCGGTACCTGCGCCTAAATATATGGCATAATCTTCTAGTAAATCAAATTCCGCACATTCCTCAAAAACACCGTCAGACCAAAGTGACATTGAAAGACTGTCTAAATTGTTTTGACTTTTTTGGTAATATTTTTCATAGTCGGTTTTTTCGCCAACCGACTGAAGCGTGGTTAAAATTTCTTCACACGAAAGGCTGTCGGGTAAGCTTTTTTGCGCTGTGCAAGATACTGCAAAAAGCATTAAAGCAACCATTAATATAGCAGTATTTTTTTTCATAATATTCTCCTTACGGCATTTGTAAAGCCGAAATGTTTTTAGCTGTTGCAAGTTCGGTTATGCTTTGCAAAACTAAAACCTTATCTATGCTTTCGGTTTCAATTAGTTGTTTTACGCTGTCGGTATAATAACGCAAATCTATAAGGGTTAAGTCGTAATGAAGCGCAAGAAAGGGCGCTATACTGTCGGCAAAGCTGTCCCTAATAATGAGCAGCTTTTCCCTACCCTGCTCTCTGTTTGATATATCAACCCTTGCGTGATTACCGCCTAAAAATACAGCATATTTATCAACGGTATTAAGCTTTTCAAAATCATAAAGTGATATTTCCTTTTTGTCGGCTATGACAGTATATTCGGTATCATTTTCATACCTATAAAGCTTAATTTCATCCTTTTTAGCAAGATAAAAGCCCGAAGTTCGCATTGCCGTACCGCAAAAATCGTTTGCGACGGTTTCCTTCTTAAAAAAGTCTTCGCTTTTTGGGGTATATCCCAATATATCGCCTAAAGCACAATAGGTAATATATGCACCCTTTGTTGTATAGTGATGGTCGGTTTTATAATAACTGCCCTCTACCTCTAAAGCGTCACGCAAATCAAGTGCTTTTGCATTACTGCTAAAAAGCTTTTGCCAAATTTTTGCCTCTTCTTTATAAGGATAAGCTTTTGGCAATTGGTTTTTATAAACGTCAACCGTGCGGGGTAAGGGTGCTATAACAACTGCCCTATCAACCGCTGATGAAAGTTTACTTATTGAATTTAAATTTGCTTCCAAACGTTCATTTTCAATTTCGCCACGCGGAATCAACACCCCACCCTTACCGTAAATAACACCGTTATTTTCACGCTTTAAAAGCGCTAGCTCGCAATATGCCTTAAGTGAAACAAAGCTATCCCTAAAGGGAAATTGGTCAACAAGATACCTTGCTGTTTGTTCGGTTAAATCACCGTTTTTTAACTTTTCAAGGGTAAAGGTTGGCAATTGCTGTAAAGTGCGGTTTTCTTTTTGTGAAATTTCCTTATCGGGTATTATTATGATAAGCGCCGCCAAAGCGGTAATTAGCAAGGCGCTAACTATAACAATGCCTTTTTCAAAAACATTTTTCATAGCTTTATTTAAAACCAACTATACTTGCGCTTGAATTTGAAAGCATAATTTTAAATAAATTTCTTTCAGAATAAAGGTGAATTACATAGTCGGGGTTGGTGTTTTGCCAACCTGACGGGAAATTATAATTATCAAATTCACCCCAACAAGCAGTTGCAAAACGGTCGCTTACCATATCAAAGGCTACCTTGCCGAACGAGTCACGCATAATAACCGCATTAGGAAGTCCCGAAGGGGTATTGTTATATACCGTTTTTGCGGCTTTATTAGCATTCGTAAGATATAAGCCTGTATTGTTATGATAAACCGCGCTTAACGTATTTGAGCTTGTTTTTAAACTATATAGAGTGGTTAATTCTTTTATTTTTGTTTTAGAGGTAATACCCGAAGCTGTATCGTTGTCAAAGCCTATACCGGACGGGAAATTGAACACCGCGTCACCACCGTAAAGTTCTTTTGTGTAAAAGCCCATTTCCTTAACAGTACGAGGCTTTGCGGCGGGATGAGTTTTTGCAATATAGTTAAATAAATCGTAGGTGCCCCAATATGCGCCGTAGGTTGACCAATGTGAGTCAGTATGTTGATAAAGCTGATAACCCACACCGTCATTTTTATGCTTTTTCATTGTATCAAGAGGATAAATAACCTTTGCGCCTGCCTGAGTTGCAATTTTTTCAAAGGCCTCATATATTGTTTCGCCGCTAGCTTTTTTATAACCTGCAGGTACGGTTTCGGGGTAAATTTGTGCTGAAGACGGAATTATTAAAAATATAGTTTCAGCGCCTTCGGCCGAAGCCTTGTTAACCAAATTTTTAATGTTGGTTTGCGCCTGTGAACGTACGGCAGAGTTTATTTTATTAGAGGAAAGCGTATAACTTAAAAGCGCACTGTAAAAATGTGCACGGCTGTTAAGGCCAATAACGGGGCGGTATTCGTGCGCTTCCATATAATTTCCGTTAAAGCCATAAGTATAATTAACATATCGATAAACGCCGTAGGATTCAGCCTTACCCTTTTCCTTGGCTGTGACCTCTATATTACCTGCCATGTCAATTTTTACCTGACCCATAAAAAAATCGTTATATTGACCCGCAAAGGGCACAATTTTAGTGGTGGTAACACCATTGCCCTTAACCGTTACATATTCAGTTCCCTTGGGGCAAGAGCCTGCAACAATGCAAATATCGGGCGCTACCTGTGTGCCAACAGTAACGGTTGGCATATCGCTGATTTCGAGCTCAGTACCGCTTTGGTTTGCGCTCGAATTGTTTTTATCGTCAGTATTTTGCGGTTTACTTGGCTTATTAACTGAAGAGTTGTTTGAAGAATTGTTCGAAGAATTATTTGAAGAATTATTTGAAGAATTATTTAATTCATTATTTGATTCATTATTTGAATTTTTAATTTCGGAGTCATTACCAGAAACGGTGCTACTCGGATTATCGGGTTTGGAATTTGCTTTATTATCACAACCGCCCATAAAAGCAACAGTTAAAATGCTAATTATCAAAAGTAATGCAATTGTTTTAATTAAACTTGTGTTTTTCATTTAAAGTTCTCCTTTCAAAATTAAAAACGAAAATATAAAAACGGATTGTAGGACGAATCAACTATATAAGCTGTGCAAATAAGCAAAAGTATAATTGCTACAGCAAAAATTATAACCTTAGCTATCGGCTTGTCTTTTATTTTTAAATAAAATTTGTGTGGGAACGGTGTTGCAGCAACACACAAAACCACTATGAAAGCTATATTTCGCAAAAGCTCGTACACCGATAAGCCAGAAGCCACAGGTGCGCTAAACATTGCCTTTAAAAATTCGAAAGGCGCTGAAAGGTCGCAGGCTATAAAAATATACCAACCAAAAACTATAAGCATAAGCGAATATATGTGAGATACTATTTGGGGCAACCTTTGAAGAATTTTCGAAAGAAAGAATTTTTCGATCACAAGCAGCAGGAAAAAATAAAGCCCCCAAATAATGAAATTCCACGAAGCGCCGTGCCAAAAGCCCGTTAAAAACCATACAACCAACAAATTGATAATGGTACGGCTTGTACCTTTTCGATTTCCGCCAAGCGGTATGTAAACGTATTCCTTAAACCAGGAAGAAAGGCTTATATGCCAACGGCGCCAAAATTCAGTTATACTTTTAGAAATATAAGGGTAATTAAAGTTTTCAATAAATTCAAACCCCATAATACGTCCAAGACCTATTGCCATATCCGAATAGCCCGAAAAGTCAAAATAAATTTGGAAGGAAAAAAATATAAGTGCCAACCAGCTTGAAAGTATGCTTGGGTTATCATTAACCGATAAAGCCAAACTGTTATAAACCGCACCTGCTGTATTAGCAAGTAACACCTTTTTAGCCAAACCGCAAATAAACCTTAATACACCGCTTGATGCAAGAGTGAAGCTATGCGTTCTATAACGTAATTGCTCATCAACGTCACCGTACCGCACAATTGGCCCCGCAATAAGCTGTGGAAACATTGTAACGTATGCGCCAAAGGTGAAGATATTCTTTTGCATTTTTGCTTTGCCCAAATAAATGTCAAGTGTATAGGACATTGTTTGAAAGGTGTAAAACGAAATGCCTATCGGAAGGGCTATGCCAAGCGGTTTTAAGGAAGAAAAGATAGGTATAAGCGCCAAGTTTTCAATAATAAAATCCAAATACTTAAAAAAGCCCAAAACGCTTAGATTTATAACCACACTCGCCAACATTGCAGCCTTGGCTTTTTTGGGGTTGGTTTCACGGTTTTTGGCAACCAAATAACCGCAAATATAATCCACCGCAATTGAAAAAAACATTATAAAAATATAAGCAGGCTCGCCCCAACCGTAAAACAAAAGGCTTAATACCAACAGCGCCAAATTGCGAAGGGTTAAATATTTTGCGGGTATTAAAAAATAGATAAGCAAGGTTATAGGCATATAAAGGTATAAAAATTCGATTGATGAAAATACCATAACCACAGCCCCTTTGACCTTGCTTAATAAGTTAAATTTTATTAAATAAATTATAACATAAAACCTTTTAAGTGTAAATGTGTTATTTAAGAATTTTTATGTGTATTATGCACTATATATTAGACGATTGAAAAACCAATTTCTCTCACCAAATATTTGTTTTTTTAAATTATAGTTTGTCGGGATGTTAAATTTGTATAACATTGGCTCCCTCTGGGAGGGAGCTGTCAACGGAGTTGACTTAGGAAGAGCGCATATAATCAAATTTGTAATTTAAAACGCCGTCTCCTTCCGTCTTTTTGCTTCGCAAAAATCCACTTCCCTCTCGGAGGGAGGCTTTCGGGCGAACACAGTTCGCCCCTACGAATATGCAATTTAATTTGTACAATAATTCCGAATTATGCATTACGAATTCCGCATTGAGCATCAGCCCGCTAAACCCCAATTTAACGCAAAAAAGAACGGCTTAAAAAAGCCGTTCTAAATTTTTATAGCAATATACAAACCAAACCGTTACAGCCTTCGTTTATAACTCTTTCAACTGTTTCCTGCACCCTCATTCGCGCATCAACAGGCATACGGGCAAGCTTTGTATGTAGCCCTTCGTTTACAAGTTCGTGAAGCGATTTACCGAAAATGTTAGAATCCCAAATTTTTACGGGGTCTTCCTCAAAGCCCGATAGTAAATACATAACCAAATCCTCGGACTGCTTTTCACTACCGACAATTGGACTTACCTCAGTAGTTATATTTGCTTTCATAAGGTGGATTGACGGTGCGCTTGCGCGAAGTCTAACGCCGTAACGACCGCCTTGCTTTACAATTTCAGGCTCTTGTAACTCTAGTTCATCAATATCAGGCATTATAATGCCATAGCCCGTTGCCTCAACCTCATCCAATGCACCCTTAACACGTGAATATTCCTTTTTGATTTTTGCAAGTTCTTTTATGCTTTCCATAAGCTCCTGCTCGTCATTAATAACAAGACCTGTATTCTCGGCAAGAATGTTATAAAACAGCGACGGCTTAACGTTAAGCATTACCCGTGCCATTCCCTTGCCCAAATCAACCGTATCAACGCTTACATAATCAACGTTTTGGCTATCCTTAAAGGCCCCTGGAAATTTTTTAACGTCACGGATATGGCGAATATTTTCCGCCGCCATTTTTACCGAGGAAATAATTTCGCTTTTAAGCGGATGACTTAAATCAAGCGCATTTATCCACGCAGGGTAGCAAATACCAATTTCTTTAACAGGGAATTCAAACAAAATATCCTCTAAAATATCCTTAATATTATCCACAGTTAATTCAAGGCAGTTTATAGGCTTAACAGGAACACCGTATTTTTCACTTAATTCTTCAGCAAGGGCATTTGCCTCGGCCGAACTTGGATACATGCAGTTCAAAAGCACAATAAACGGCTTATCAATTTGCTTTAGCTCGTTTATTACACGTTCTTCGGCTTCGGCATATTCGTACCTTGGAATATCGCTGATGCTGCCATCGGTTGTAATAACAAGACCAATTGTTGAATGTTCATTAATAACCTTTTGTGTACCGATTTCGGCTGCCATATTAAAGGGTACCGCCTCGTCAAACCAAGGGGTGCGCACCATTCGCGGCTGTGAGCCTTCAATATAACCTAATGAGCTTGGTACAATATAACCCACGCAATCAATAAGTCTAACGTTCATAACTGCGCTGTTATCAAGAGATATTTCCGCACCCTTTTCAGGGATAAACTTTGGCTCAGTTGTCATAATTGTCCTACCCGAAGACGACTGCGGAAGCTCATCATTTGCCCTTTCACGTTCATAATCGCCCGCCATATTAGGAATTACCAATTTATCCATAAACTGCTTTATAAAGGTCGATTTACCCGTTCTTACAGGACCAACGATGCCGATATAGATATCGCCGCTTGTTCTTTCGGCAATGTCCTTATATATGTTGGCGTTTGTCATAAAAATTTCCTCCGTTTTAAATAAACTTACCTGTAAAATCTTATGCCACCCGATTTTCTTTTATGACACAAATTAAACACTTTGAATAGTATATTATGAATGGAAGTGTTTAATTTGGAAAGCTTATTTGATTTAAACGTGGGACAAAAGTGCCACATTTTAAGTATTTTAGTTGAAAGTCCCTTGAAGCGACGACTTATTGATATCGGTCTTACCCCCGAAGGTGAAGTTTGCTGTGTAGGACAAAGCCCACTCGGTGACCCAAAAGCCTATTTAATACAAGGAGCAGTTATTGCCCTTAGAAAAGAAATTTGCCAAAATATTATAGTGGGGGCTGTAAAATGAATAAAACCTATACCGTAGCCCTTGCGGGCAACCCCAACGTTGGCAAAAGCACCATTTTTAACGCCCTTACGGGTATGCACCAGCACACAGGCAATTGGACGGGTAAAACGGTCGATTCGGCCATTGGGTATTTTAAAACCAAAACCAACAATTACCGCCTTGTTGATTTGCCTGGGACCTATTCATTAATGCCACATTCCCCCGAAGAAACGGTTGCACGTGACTTTGTTATAAACGAAAAGCCCGACGCCGTTATTGTTGTGTGTGACGCCACCACACTTTGCCGCAATTTAACCCTTGTTTTGCAAACAATAAAGGTTAGTCAGCGTGTTTTAGTATGTGTAAATTTGCTTGACGAAGCCGATAAAAAAGGCATTAAAATTGATTTAAAGCTTCTTTCCGAAAAGCTTGGCGTTAGGGTTGTTGGCACAACTGCACGCAACAAAAAAAGCGTTAAAAATCTAACTTTAACACTTGATGAGGTTTTAAACCAACCGCCGAAAACCGATTTTGATTTTAACACTAATGAAGAAGCAGCCCTTTTAACAGTTAAAACTGCCGAGGAAATTTGCAGCACGGTTGTTACATACAAAACCGATAACCACAACGAACGGGACTTAAAAATTGACAAAATTATTACAAGCAAAATTTTTGCTTTTCCAATAATGCTCGCCCTATTATGCCTTGTGTTTTGGATAACGATAAGCGGTGCAAACTACCCGTCGGATATGTTGTTTTCCGCCTTTTCACAGCTTGAGGATTGGCTTTCTACCCTGCTTTTGTCTTTAAATTGCCCCGAAATTATACACAACGCCATAATTTTTGGTGTTTTCAGGACAGTTAGCTTTATAGTGTCTGTAATGCTGCCGCCGATGGCGATTTTCTTCCCACTTTTCACCCTGCTTGAAGATTTAGGCTTTTTGCCCCGCATTGCCTTTAATCTTGATAAGCCCTTTAAAAACTGCGGTGCTTGCGGTAAACAGGCGCTTACGATGTGTATGGGCTTCGGCTGTAATGCTGCGGGTGTGACGGGATGCCGAATTATTGACTCGCCACGTGAACGGTTGCTTGCAATTTTAACCAACGCCTTTGTTCCCTGCAACGGCCGTTTTCCAACCATAATAGCTATTATTACTATGTTTTTAATCAGCGGTGGAATTAGTGGCTCATTCTTATCTGCAATAATTTTAACGGCGGTTATTACCTTTGGCATAATACTCACTTTTTTAGCCACCAAATTACTGTCTAAAACCGTATTAAAGGGTGTGCCGTCTAACTTTATACTAGAGCTTCCACCCTATCGCCGCCCGCAAATTTTAAAGGTAATTGTGCGGTCAATATTTGACCGTACCCTGTTTGTGCTTGGCCGCTCACTGATAGTTGCCGCCCCCGCAGGACTTATAATTTTTATAATGTCAAACGCCAAGATAAACGACATAACCCTTTTATCATACTGCGCCGATTTTTTAGACCCATTTGCTCGACTTTTAGGTCTTGACGGCGTAATTTTAATTGCATTTATACTCGGCTTTCCCGCGAATGAAATTGTTATCCCTATAATTATTATGGCATATATGGGCACAGGTGTTTTAGAAGACGGATTTTCGCTAAGCTTTATGAAAAACCTTTTTACTCAAAACGGCTGGACGGTTAAAACCGCAATTTCAATGCTAATTTTTACCCTTTGTCATTGGCCCTGCTCGACCACAGTGCTGACCATAAAAAAAGAAACCGCCAGCGTAAAATGGACCCTTTTGTCCATTTTATTGCCAACAGCTTTTGGGGTTGTGCTTTGCATGATATTTAATTTTATTTATAATTTAATGTTTTGAATAAATTTTAGTTTGTCAGGAAAATTTCAAAGAATAAATAATAAAGAAAAAAGAATAAAATCGGTGTGCTACGCACAAATATAACATAAAAAGCGTCCTAAAAGGACGCTTTTTATTTATCAGTCGGCAAAGCCGACACATTTTTTATTATTTCTTATTTATTCTTTATTATTTAATAAGTTGTGTCCAACCGAATTTGTCTTCGATTTTGCCCCACTGAATACCTGTTAAGGTGTCGTAAAGCATTTGGGTAACTTCGCCGATTTCACCATTGTTTACGGGGTACTTAACACCCTTATAGCAAAGCTCACCGATGGGTGAAACAACTGCTGCAGTACCACAGCCCCAAGCTTCTTCCAAAGTGCCGTTTTCCATAGCAGCTTCCAATTCGTCAATGCTTAAAAGGCGTTCTTCAACCTCGAAGCCCTTATCCTTAAGCACTGCGATGCAAGACATACGGGTGATACCGGGTAAAATTGAGCCGGAAAGCATAGGAGTAACGATTTTGCCGCCAATTTTGAACATAACGTTCATAGCGCCAACTTCTTCAATATACTTTCTTTCAACACCGTCAAGCCACAATACTTGGCTGTAGCCCTGCTGTGCAGCACGCTCGCCTGCACGGTTAGATGCGGCATAGTTACCGCCGCATTTTGCATAACCTGTACCGCCGCGAACTGCCCGAACGTCTTGGTCTTCAATCATAATTCTAACAGGGTTAATACCCTCGGCGTAGTAACTGCCAACGGGTGACGCAATAATAACGTAGGTTGCGTTATGTACTGCATGAACACCCAAGGATTCATCGTTACCGAACATAAAGGGACGAAGATAAAGTGAAGTACCTTCAGCCGAAGGTGTCCAATCCTGCTCGAGTTCAACGAAGGTGGTGAGAACCTGCATTGCCAAATCTTCGGGAATTTCAGGGAGGCAAAGACGTTCAGCCGAACGGTTCATACGGCGGATGTTCTCAATAGGGCGGAACATTTGCACCTTACCGTCCTTACGGCGATAAGCCTTTAAGCCTTCAAAAATTTCACTACCGTAATGTAAAACGGTTGAAGCGGGATGTAAATCAATTCTACCAAACGGAACGATACGAGCGTTGTACCAGCCCTTTTCGCTGTTCCAGTCCATCATAAACATATGGTCGGTAAAGATTTTACCAAAGCCCAATGTACTGCTGTCGGGTTTTTCCTTTAAAACGGCAGCTTTAGTGATTTTAATTTCCATTATAAACACTCCTTAGTTCTCTGCGCCAATAGTCATAGCCTTTAAGTTTGTTTCCAACATATCGGCACGCTTAGCCGAAATAACCTTCTTAAGTGCGGTATTTACAGTTTCTTCATTGTAACCGCCAAGCTCCTTAAGAATTTTACCAACAATAATCATATTAGCTAAAGTAGGCATACCGTTATCACTTGCAAGCTTGGTTGCGGGAATGTAATAAACGGTAACATCTGTGCGCTTTACCTTGCGTTCGATAAGGGCACTGTCTACAAAAATTGTACCGCCGGGAACAACGCTGTCCTCATACTTATCGAGTGAAGGCAAATTCATAGCAACCAAAATGTCGGGCTTGGAAACGATGGGTGAGCCAACGGGTGTGTCACTTAAAATAACACTGCAGCTTGCAGTACCGCCACGCATTTCGGGACCGTAGGAAGGAAGCCAGCTTACCTGCTTATCCTCGGTAAGACCCTTGTATGCGAGGAATTTGCCCGAAAACAAAATACCCTGACCGCCAAAGCCTGCGAATAAATACTGTGTTGTTGCCATAATTATTCAGCCTCCTTCTCAGCGGTATTATCCTTATAAACGCCCAAAGGATAATAAGGAATCATTTTTTCATCTACCCATTCGAGAGCCTTTTTAGGTGTAAGACCCCAGTTGGTAGGACAGGTAGAAATAACCTCAACCAAAGAAAAGCCCTTGCCTTCAACTTGGTTTTGGAAGGCCTTTTTAATGGCCTTTTTAGCGTTCTTAACGTTCTTTACGTTATTTACCGCAACACGTTCAAGATACTGCGCACCATCAACCTGAGCGAGCATTTCGCAAACCTTAATGGGAAAACCGCAATGGTTTGTATCACGACCGTAGGGTGAGGTTTGAGTAATTTGACCGGGAAGTGAAGTCGGTGCCATCTGACCGCCTGTCATACCGTAAATTGCGTTGTTAATAAAGATGATTGTGATATTTTCATTTCTTGCGGCGGAGTGAACTGTTTCTGCCATACCAATGGATGCCAAGTCACCGTCGCCTTGATATGTAAATACAATATTTTCAGGGTTAGCACGCTTAACACCTGTTGCAACTGCAGGAGCACGACCGTGTGCCGCCTCAATCATATCACAGTTAAAGTAATTATAAGCCATAACCGAGCAACCAACCGGCGCAATACCGATTGTTTTGCCTTCGATACCAAGTTCATCAATAACCTCAGCAACCAAGCGGTGTACGATACCGTGGGTGCAGCCCGGGCAGTAATGAAGCGGAACATCGGTTAAAGCATGGGGTTTTTCAAAAACTACCATTATTTTGCACCTCCGTTTGCCTTTTCAATAGCAGCCAATACCTCTTCAGGTGACGGAATCATACCGCCAACACGGCTGCAAAGCATATATTCACCCTTGCACTTTGTTGCAAGCTTAACATCTTCAAGCATTTGACCCATTGAAAGCTCAACGCTGATAAAGGTATGTGCCTTTTCAGCTGCAGCTTCAAAAGCTTTTGTGGGGAAGGGCCACAAGGTGATGGGACGAATCATACCAACCTTAATACCCTTGTTTCTTGCTTCAACAATAGCGTTTTTAGCAACACGGGCAGCAATACCGAAGGCGGCGATGCAAATTTCAGCATCGTCCATCATATATTCTTCATACATTACTTCGTTTTCTTCAATGTACTTATAACGGTCGAAGCGTTCAAGGTTGGATTTTTCCAAAGCGTCAGGCTGTAAGAAAAGTGAGTTTACAATGTTGTGCTCGCGTTCCATCTTTGTGCCTGTTGTTGCCCAAGGCTTTTCGGGCATTGGCTTAATGTCATATTCAAGTGACACAGGCTCCATCATCTGACCCATTGTACCGTCAGCCAAAATCATAGAGGTCATACGGTACTTATCGGCAAGCTCGAAGCCCTTAACGGTTAAATCAGCCATTTCCTGAACGGAAGAGGGGGCTAAAACTAACATTCTGAAGTCACCGTGGCCGCCTGCCTTTGTAGCCTGAAAATAGTCAGACTGTGAGGGCTGGATACCGCCAAGACCCGGACCGCCACGCTGTACATTAATAACAAGTGACGGTAAATCGGCGCCTGCGAGATATGAAAGACCCTCACCCTTAAGTGAAATTCCGGGGCTGGAGGAGGATGTCATAACACGAAGACCTGTTGAAGCAACGCCGTAAACCATATTGATAGCGGCAATTTCACTTTCAGCCTGTAAGAAGCAACCGCCAATTTTGGGCATTCTTTTTGCCATATAAGCGGCAATTTCAGTTTGGGGGGTAATAGGATAACCGAAGTAATGGCGGCAGCCTGCAATTATAGCGGCTTCGGCAATAGCTTCGTTACCCTTCATTAAAACCTTATCAGCCATTTTTACACTACCTTTCTACCTTAATAATGCAATCGGGACACATTGTAGCACAGAAAGCGCAAGCAATACAAGCTTCCTCGTTTACTGCCTCTACAGGGTGGTGACCCTTTGCGTTAATTTTATCTGCGGCGAGTGTTAAAACCTTTTTTGGACATACGTCAACGCATAATCCA
>JAGAPJ010000057.1 GCA_017623315.1 Clostridia bacterium
CATGCTTTTTAAAGGTTCTAACGTGTATATTACTTCCCTTGCCGCCGTACCAGTTACCAATGCCAATTTGTGTGCCGTGGTTGGGGTTGGGTGTGCCGGTAACCTTATATTTAACCTCTACAATGGCTTTGTTGCCATTTGTAAGCATTTTGAAACTATCGTTTGCTACAAGCAAATAGTTAGGAAACCATGTTACATTAAAATTAGTAATACCTGAAAGCTGTCTTTCATAAGCCGAAACATGAACCTTAAGCTTTCCGTCCTCTACCTTAGCAGTAGTTGCGGTGGTACTACCTGTTGTTGCAAAAAGATTAGCAACATCCTGAGTTAAGTCGATTACTGTTGTTTTTATGTTGGTATCTACACTATTGGCTGACACCACAACAGAGGTTATTACAGTTGATAAAAGAATTGCTGCCGCTAATATAAGCGATAATACTTTTTTCATACTTGCACCTTCCTTTTTCAAATTTAAAGCAAATTACCATCCCTCGCTTTCGCTTAGGATGGTAAGACCAAATTCGCTATTTGCGAGTTTTATTTATATGAATCTAATTTCTTGTTTGATTCGTCTACAGCATTTTGGAATGTGTTCATAATTTTTTCCAGTTCTACTGCCATTTGTTCAGGAGACTGACGACGTAACTCCTTGAAAATTTCGCTGTGAGTCCAGTTAAGGTCTATCATCGTAAGAGGACCACCCAAAGCCGACATCTTAAGGTTGTTTTCACGATATGCCTTTAAAACAGTTTGTGAATAGAATTTTTGCATTTCCTTATTGCCGAAAATATTTGCATCCTTATTGCAGTTGTCAATATCAAGGAAATAGCGCAAGAAATAATATGCGCCTTCGGGGTTCTTTGCATTCTTTGCAAGACCGTATGCACGAAGACCAACGCCGCCGTAATTACAGGGCTTGCCTTCAAAGCTGTCGGGCATTCTTACTGCGCCGTAATCACTTGCAGACATATCCTTAAGATAACCGTTCTTCTTTATTGCATAAGCGTCGGTGGTAAGCATTGCAATATTACCTGCGGGGTATTGAGCAATCAAATAGTTACCAACAAGACCTTCTGCGCGGCATTCAGCGTAGAACTTAAGCGACTTAAGCATAGCCTCGTTATTCTTATTAGCTGAAAGCTTACCGGTATTAGCATCGTATGACATAAAGCCGGTTCCCATTGTAAGACCCATTAAATAAGGATCTAATACACCGCCGTAATAACCTATCTTATCGGCATCAAGCATACACTGCTTAAAGGTTTCCCAAGTCCAGTTGCCTTGATTTATGTAATCAACAGGAGAAGTAAGACCATTATCGTTAAATATCTTTTTATTGTATACAACAATACCTGCTGTAGGTACATAAGGACTATAGTATGAGTTTACAAAATAGCTCTTACCTTTAAATTTTGTTTGCTCGGTAACACGAGGATCCCAAAATCCGTCGTTAACATTGAAAATCTTGGGTAATTCCATAGCCACTGAATATATCTGAGGAATTTTATCATTAAGAATGATAATGTCAGGACCCTTGCCTGCAACTATTTGCTTAGCAATATCAGCTTCGTATGTTGTTTGATCATATAACTGCCATTTTACATTGATACCGGTAAGCTTTGTAAAGGCCTTTGCAACCTTTACATACTCGGCACCGCCTTCATCACCCCAATGAGCAAAGGTAACGGTTGTACCTCTAAGCTTTTTAGGTATATTCTTAAAAATATCCTGACGGCTTGACTGTGAAATTTCACCGCCGAAAGAACCATCCGAATTCACATTTCCTTCGCCGGAAACGGTACCATCAAAATTGATATCGCCGCCCAAATCACCATATGCTTCATCATTATTGCCGGTATCCTTGTCGCCACAAGCGCCTAAAGAAAAACACATGACTAACGCCAACATAAGCGCCAATAATCTGATTGCTGTTTTTTTCATAATCAACTTTCCCTTCTGTTTTAAAATAGTGAAAACGAACTTTTTATTGTTTACAGCAAAAACAATTTTTAACAATATTGTTAATTTTTCGTCTTCACAGTGCACTTGATATGTGCAATATTACAAATTTAGTGTATCATAATCCTATTAAATCAACAATTAAGTTTTTTAAAATACAAATGTATTAAAATACTTTTTATAACCTTATTATTTAATAATATAAATTAAAAAACGGATTAGCCAAAGCCAAAGCTAAAGCAATCCGTTTTTTATTCAGTAATTCGAAAAGTCAGTGACATCATTTGAAATATACCGTATATATTCCTCTAAATGCTTAGGCGAAATATATTTTGAAAGCAATTTTACAAACTCTGTCTTGTCCTTACAGCCCGCTTTTTTGAAAAAATTGTTTTTGTGAGTATTTAAAGACTGAGGTGTTAAATACAATTTATTAGTTGTAGTGCTGTTCGAATAACCCTTTAGGAACATATAAATTATCAGCATATCCATTGTCTTGGCGTTTAATAAAAGATTTTCTAAAACAAATATTTCCTGTAAAGCAGGGTCGGTTTTATGGTCATATTTGTCCACCTCATCAAAATTCATAGAAGCGTTTCTCTTACGGCGTGGTAAAATAAAATCTGCATTAGCTAACGCACGCTTTTGCGTAGAATCACGTGGGATAAGAACATTTTTCAAATCAATAGATATACAGTTAAAATCATTCCTATTGTTTGTAAGACATCTATAAATTTGCATTACGGCTGCCCTAACCGCTTCAGATGAATATGTAATACTTGAAAGGCTAATATGAAACAGTCTTGCCATAATAGTATCTGAAACCCCTAAGAAGAAGCGGTCTTCAAAATAGACAGGTTCTCTAATCCTGAAATAATTTAAAAATGCTATGGCAATAAAATCATTCGGGAAATAAACGCCGTCATATTCATATCTGTGCTCCCAAAAATCATTCATACATTCATCAAAGCCACTTTTAATATGAAAAACATCCTGATGTGAAAAATTCAAATTAACCTTATAAAATGCATCAATTTTTGAAACATCGTGCTCAGAATTGGCATAAAAACCGAAAAATGCTATTTTTTCTTTTCCATTAGCTTTAAAATAACGATAAATCGTAGAAGCAGTTATATCGTCATTGTCAGCAATTGAGTTATAGATATACTTATAGTGCTTTTTGCTTTTATCGTGTAGCAGGATTACCGGAATACCGTTTTCATTACAAATTTTAACGCAATGCTCATTATTTTCGTTTAATCCGTGCGCTACTAAAAGTACAGCCTTAGAATCGGTAAAAATCTCAGGAATATCCTCTATATTTTCAAAAACTATAGTAGGTATTCTTTTTTGGTTTAAAGATTTTATGCTTGCAATTTCTTGCTTTCTTCTGGTTTCAAAAAAATAAGATGAGCTTTCCTCCATTAAAATATATAACGACATTTATTCACCGCTTTCCTTAATAAAATAGTGTTGTATATAATAATTTTAACACTTTTAGCAAAAATTTCAATCAATAATTTTTAACACAAAAGTAATAAACTGGAAAAATTCCTTAGGTACAATTATATTTAAGGGAACTAACTCCCGATGAAATGGAAGAAGCATTCCAAAAACATTTAGCAAAACAAAAAACGGCATGGCCAAAGGCTACACCGTATAACAAAATCAATTATTCAGTTTAGATACAAGAGCTACCCCAAGGGGCACCTTCTTTACGGAGGGTACCCCAAAGGGTAATTTTTGTTTAATTATTCTTCCACAGAAGCGGTTACCATATCGGTAATAATTTCTTCAACATCCTCTGCTTCATAAGCAGCAGGGTTGATTTCTTCGCACTTCATACCTGTGCCTGCAGGTACAAGCTTACCGATAATAACATTTTCCTTAAGACCGAAGAGCGGGTCAACCTTACCCTTAATTGCAGCTTCGGTAAGAACGCGTGTGGTTTCCTGGAAGGAAGCGGCTGATAAGAAGGATTCGGTAGCCAAGGAAGCCTTGGTAATACCCAAAAGGGTTGCCTTATAGGTAGCCTTTTCGAGACCTTCTTCACCTGCGTCAATTCTTGCCTGAATTTCAGCATTAGCGTCTTCAATTTCCTTATATTCATAGGTCGAATTTTGAATAAGCTGGGTTGAACCTGGTTCAACAATACGGAGCTTCTTCATCATTTGACGGATGATAACTTCAATGTGCTTATCGTTAATGTCAACACCTTGTGTACGGTAAGCGTTTTGGATTTCAGCAATGATATATTCCTGAACAGCTTCGGGACCTTGTGCTTCAAGAATATCCTGCGGATACTTAGCACCTGGAATTAAAAGGTCGCCTGCCTTAACGTAATCACCGTCGTTCACAAGCGGATTTACGCCATAAGGAATTGTAACCTTTTCTTCGGTTTTAAGGTCGTCATTAGTTATAACAATAACATTGCTGCGCTTTTCTTCAACAAGTCTAACCTGACCGTCGATTTTAGCGATAAGACCGCAAACCTTAGGTCTGCGAGCTTCGAAAAGTTCTTCAACACGGGGAAGACCCTGTGTAACGTCGGCAACGCCTGCAACACCACCGGTATGGAAGGTACGCATGGTAAGCTGTGTACCGGGTTCACCGATAGACTGAGCAGCAACAATACCAACTGCTTCACCTGTAGTAACTTCCTTAGCGGTTGCAAGGTTACGGCCATAGCACTTCTTACATACACCGTGATGGCTATGGCAAGTAAGCACTGAACGAATTTTGGCCGAAGTAATACCTGCGTCAACGATTGCCTTTGCACCGTCAGCGGTAACAAGCTCATCAGTACCCCAAATAACTTCACCCGTTTCGGGATGAACAGCAGGTTCCATAAGGTAACGGCCTTCAAGACGTTCTTGAAGTGTTTCGAGAACGTGGTTGCCGTCCTTAATATCGGTAATTACAAGCCCCTCATCAGTACCGCAATCATCCTCACGAACGATTACGTCCTGAGCAACGTCAACAAGACGACGAGTTAAGTAACCCGAGTCAGCAGTACGAAGCGCAGTATCGGCAAGACCTTTACGCGCACCACGAGAAGAAATAAAGTATTCCAAAACGTTAAGACCTTCACGGTAGTTAGCACGAATGGGAACTTCAATAACCTTACCTGCGGTATTTGCGATAAGACCACGCATACCTGCAAGCTGACGAATCTGGCTCATAGAACCACGGGCGCCAGAGTCAGCCATCATAAAGATAGGGTTAAACTCATCAAGGTTGCCCTTAAGTGCATCGCCGACATCTTCGGTAGCCTTGTTCCAAATCTCAATAATATGGCGACTGCGTTCGTCTTCATTAATAAGACCGCGGCGATAGTTTTTAGTAACCTTATCAATTTGTTCTTCGGCAGCGGCAAGAATTTCCTTCTTCTTAGGAGGAATTACAGCGTCGATAACCGCAACGGTAACAGCACCCTTTGTAGAATACTTAAAGCCTGTTGCCTTAATGTTATCAAGCACGATTGCAGATTCGCTTGTGCCGTGATTTTCAATGCAGCTGTCAATAATTTTACCTAATTGCTTTTTGCCAACCTTATTTTGAATAATGTCGTCATTGCTTTCGATAAATTTCTTGGTGGGGTCCTTAAGCTTAAAGGACCATTCGAGATTAAATGCAGTTTCAGGATTTGTTCTGTCAACAAAGCCTAAGTCCTGCGG
This sequence comes from Clostridia bacterium, assembly GCA_017623315.1. Classification (GTDB taxonomy): domain Bacteria; phylum Bacillota; class Clostridia; order Oscillospirales; family Acutalibacteraceae; genus UBA737. The sequence goes on from JAGAPJ010000057.1 coordinate 5,637, forward strand.
AATAGATTCATTAAAGATAATGAAGCCAACGGTACACCAAACAAGCTTACTTTCACCGTTTGCATTAGTCATACGAACACGGATAGGTGCATGAAGACCAACGATGCCGTCGTTATAAGCCATAATAGCTTCGTCTTTATCCTTAAATACCTTGTTAGCGCCCATTTCGTCAGCCTTAACAAGTGTTAAATAGTAAGAACCGAGCACCATATCCTGTGTAGGAACAGCAACGGGCTTACCGTCAGAAGGCTTCAAGAGGTTGTTAGCAGCAAGCATTAAAAAGCGTGCTTCAGCCTGTGCCTCAGCTGAAAGGGGTACGTGAACAGCCATTTGGTCGCCGTCGAAGTCGGCATTGTATGCGGTACATACAAGAGGGTGAAGCTTGAGCGCTTTACCTTCAACCAAAACAGGCTCGAATGCCTGAATACCAAGACGGTGAAGTGTAGGCGCACGGTTAAGAAGAACGGGATGTTCTTTAATAACAAGCTCTAAAGCGTCCCAAACCTCTGCAGAAGCACGGTCAACCATCTTTCTTGCAGTCTTAATGCTGGTAACAGCCTTAATTTCAACAAGTCGCTTCATTACGAAGGGCTTAAAGAGTTCGAGCGCCATTTCCTTGGGAAGACCGCATTGATACATCTTAAGCTCAGGACCTACAACGATAACCGAACGACCTGAATAGTCAACACGCTTACCGAGAAGGTTTTGACGGAAACGACCCTGCTTACCCTTAAGCATATCAGAAAGAGACTTTAACGGTCTGTTGTTAGGACCTGTTACGGGCTTGCCGCGGCGGCCGTTGTCGATAAGTGCGTCAACAGCTTCCTGAAGCATTCTCTTTTCGTTACGAACGATAATATCAGGTGCGTGTAATTCAAGAAGTCTCTTAAGACGGTTGTTACGGTTGATAACACGTCTGTAAAGGTCGTTAAGGTCGCTTGTTGCAAAGCGTCCACCGTCAAGCTGTACCATAGGACGAAGGTCGGGCGGAATTACGGGAACAACGTCCAAAATCATCCATTCAGGACGGTTGCCTGACTGCTTGAAGGCTTCCAAAACCTCTAAACGTTTTAAGATGCGAACACGCTTTTGGCCATTTGCATCTTCAAGCTCTTGGCGAAGCTCAGCACAAGTCTTTTCAAGGTCAATTTCGCAAAGAAGCTCTTTAATAGCTTCAGCACCCATACCTGCGCGGAAGTCGTTTTCATACTTTTCGCGCATATCGGTGTACTGCTTTTCATTAAGAAGCTGTTTCTTTTCAAGGGGAGTTGAGCCAGGATCGGTAACGATGTACTTTGAGAAGTAAAGCACCTGTTCCAAATCTTTTTGGCCAATATCCAAAACAGCACCCATACGGGAAGGAATAGTTTTAAAATACCAAATGTGTGATACGGGGGCAGCAAGCTCGATAGAGCCCATACGTTCACGACGTACCTTTGCCTTAGTTACTTCAACGCCGCAGCGTTCACAAACCTTACCCTTATAGCGTATACGCTTGTACTTACCGCAATGACATTCCCAGTCCTTTTGTGGTCCAAAGATGCGTTCGCAGAAAAGACCGCCCTGTTCAGGCTTTAAAGTACGGTAGTTAATGGTTTCGGGCTTTGTAACCTCACCGTATGACCAGCTTCTAATTTGTTCAGGGGAAGCAAGACCTATTTTTATGGATTCAAATTCAATATTTGCCATTATTTTGCCCCTCCTTAAATTTCGTCAGATTCGTAAGAATCTGTAATAGCGTCGCCGTTTTCGTCCTCAAGACCGAAGCCGGCATCATCCAAACCTTCAGCAACGTACTGTTCGTCAAATTCGAAGTTTTCGGGAATTGCGGGTGTTCCGAGACCGATATCTTCATCCTCTTCGAAGGTTTGCTTTAGGTCGATTTCTTCATTATATTTATCAAGAACCTTAATGTCCAAACCAAGTGACTGTAATTCCTTAATTAATACGCGGAATGATTCAGGCACACCGGGTTTCGGAATGTTTTGACCCTTAACGATAGCTTCGTAGGTCTTAACACGGCCGACAACGTCGTCCGACTTAACTGTTAAGATTTCCTGAAGTGTATAAGCTGCACCGTAAGTTTCAAGCGCCCAAACTTCCATTTCACCGAAACGCTGACCGCCGAACTGAGCTTTACCGCCGAGAGGCTGCTGAGTCACGAGTGAGTAAGGACCTGTTGAACGAGCGTGAATCTTATCGTCAACAAGGTGGTGAAGCTTAAGGTAATACATATAACCAACGGTTACAGGGTTGTCGAAAGGCTCACCTGTACGGCCGTCGTATAACTGAGTTTTAGCATCCTGTGTTAAAGGAATGCGTGAGAAGTCAAGCGCAGCTGTATCCTTATACTGATATTCGCCGTTCTTGGTTGCATCCTCTGCAAGTGCAAAGCAATCGCGGATATCCTGTTCGTGCGCACCATCGAATACAGGTGTGCAGATATGCCAGCCAAGCGCCTTTGCAGCATAGCCGAGGTGAACTTCAAGTACCTGACCGATGTTCATACGTGAAGGTACGCCCAACGGGTTGAGTACGATATCAAGCGGAGTACCGTCGGGTAAGAACGGCATATCTTCACTTGGTAAAATGCGGGAAACAACACCCTTGTTACCGTGACGACCCGCCATCTTATCGCCGACAGAAATTTTACGCTTCTGTGCGATATAGCAGCGAACTACAAGGTTAACACCGGGGCTGAGTTCAGATGAGTTGGTACGGTCAAACACCTTAACGTCAACGATTGTGCCGTATTCACCGTGAGGAACACGTAAAGAGGTATCACGTACTTCACGCGCCTTTTCACCGAAGATTGCACGCAATAAGCGTTCTTCAGCGGTAAGCTCGGTTTCACCCTTAGGTGTTACCTTACCTACAAGAATATCGCCCGAAGTAACCTCTGCACCGATACGGATAATACCACGTTCGTCAAGGTCTTTAAGTGCGTCTTCACCAACGTTGGGAATATCGCGTGTAATTTCTTCAGGTCCAAGCTTGGTATCGCGACATTCAATTTCATATTCTTCAATATGAATTGAGGTGTACATATCGTCGCGAACAAGACGTTCGTTAAGCAAAACAGCGTCTTCATAGTTATAACCTTCCCAGGTCATAAAGCCGATAAGGGCATTACGTCCGAGAGAGATTTCACCGTTAGAGGTTGCGGGACCGTCGGCAATAACCTGATTTTCGGTAATTTCTTCACCAACAGCTACAACAGGCTTTTGGTTAATACAGGTGCCGTGGTTAGAACGAATAAACTTAATAAGGTTGTATTCGTCAATTTCGCCATTCTTAGCGCGTACCTTAATGGTCTTAGCGTCAACGTAGGTAACAACACCTGCACGCTTTGCAAGAACAACAACGCCCGAGTCAACGGCTGCACGGTATTCCATACCGGTGGCAACGAAAGGATTTTCGGGTTTTAAAAGCGGAACAGCCTGCTTCTGCATGTTCGAGCCCATGAGCGCACGGTTGGTATCGTCGTTTTCAAGGAAGGGAATCATAGCAGTTGCAACAGAAACAACCATCTTAGGCGAAACGTCCATATAGTCAGCGCGATTAGCTTCAATTTCCATAAAGCCTTCACGGTAACGGGCATTAACCTTTTTCTTAACAAAGTAACCGTTTTCATCTAAAGGCTCGTTTGCCTGTGCTACAATATAATCGTCCTCTTCGTCGGCGGTCATATACTTAACTTCGTCAAGCACCTTGCCGTCTAAAACCTTGCGGAAGGGAGTTTCGATAAAGCCGTATTTATTAATCTTAGCAAAGGTTGCAAGATAAGAGATAAGACCGATGTTAGGACCTTCAGGAGTTTCGATAGGACACATACGGCCATAGTGGGTGTAGTGTACGTCACGAACTTCGAAGGATGCACGGTCACGTGACAAACCGCCGGGACCAAGAGCCGACAAACGACGCTTGTGTGTAAGCTCAGATAAGGGGTTGGTTTGGTCCATAAACTGTGAAAGGGGTGATGAGCCAAAGAATTCCTTAATAGCAGCCACAACAGGACGGATATTAATTAAAGATTGGGGTGTGATAGCATCGGGCTCGCCTGCCTGAAGGGTCATCTTGTCGCGAACAACACGTTCCATACGTGAAATACCGATGCGGAATTGGTTTTGCAAAAGCTCACCAACCGAACGGATGCGACGGTTGCCAAGGTGGTCAATATCGTCCACATTACCAACATTGTGAGGAAGACCCAAGAAGTAGCTAACCGATGCAAAAATATCGTCAAGACAAATTGATTTGGGGATAAGGTCGTCAGCGTGGTTAAGAATTGCTTCCTTAAGTGACTCCTTATCTTCATTTTCTTCAATAAGCTTTTTAAGAACTTCGAAGGAAACCTGTTCGTTAATGCCAAGGTCGTCAAGTTCTTTAATTTCTTCAGCGGTGAAATCCACAAAATCAGCAAGATTTACCATACCGTTAGAAAGAACCTTAACAACACTCTTGTTACCTTCATAATCTATAACGTCGATATAAGCCGAGTTAACACCCTTGCGTTCGATAGTGTCTGCCATTTCCTTAGAAACAACTTCACCTGCGTCTGCAAGAATTTCACCTGTTAAGGGGTCAACAACGGGCTGTGACAAAACAGCGCCTTTAATACGTGCGCCGATTGAAAGCTTTTTGTTGTACTTATAACGGCCAACGCGTGAAATATCATAACGGTGGGGGTCAAAGAACAACTGATTAACATAGGTTTGCGCGCCTTCAACTGTTACAGGCTCGCTAGGGCGAAGCTTTTTATAAACTTCAACCAATGCCTCTTCAACCGACTTTGTATCATCGGCAGCGAGAGTAGCCTCCAAGCGTGCGTCATCGCCAAAAAGTTCGCGAATTTGTTCGTTGGTACCAAGACCTAACGAACGGATAAAAGTAGTGATGGGAAGCTTGCGGTTTTTATCAATACGAACATAAAGTACGTCGTTAATAGCGGTTTCATATTCAAGCCAAGCGCCGCGGTTAGGGATGATTGTAGAAGAAAACAACTTTTTACCGGTTTTTTCTTCAATCTTAACTGCATAGTACGCACCGGGAGAACGAACAAGCTGTGAAACAATAGCACGTTCAGCACCGTTGATAACAAAGGTGCCCGATTCGGTCATAATCGGGAAGTCGCCCATTGAAACTTCGCTTTCCTTAATTTCACCGGTTTCCTTGTTTGTAAGACGTGCAGTTACGCGCAAGGGTGCTGCGTATGTTGCATCTCTTACCTTACATTCAGTTACGTCGTACTTGGGCTTTTCGTCAAGACGGTAGTCAATAAAGGTGAGTTCAAGATTACCGCTATAGTCAGTAATAGCCGACATATCGCGGAAAACTTCCTTAAGACCCTCTTCAACGAACCACTTATACGAATCCTTCTGAATTTCGATAAGGTTAGGCATATCAATGACTTCATTAATTTTTGAAAAAGTCATTCTTTCGTTTTTGCCCAGCTTGGTGGGTTTAACCATTGAAGTTGAATTCATAGGTTTGTAATCACTCCTCCATATATTTTACGACCACATTTAGTGCCGTAAACGCCTTTAAAAAGGTACATCTTGTGGAAAAAATAAAATACACCGATTTTGTAAAAAATTTGCATTTTTTCTCAATCGGCGCACATTCCCCCATCTTCATTAGTAATTTACAATTATAATACAAAATTTCCCATAAGTCAAGCATTATTTTTTTAAAAAAATCAAAGAAAAAAGAATAAAGAATAAATAAGAAATAATAAAATCGGTGTTTCGCACAGCGAAACGATATGAATAAAGCCGTGCATTGCACGGCACCTTAACTCTTCACTCTTCACTTTTCACTCTTCACTAAAACAAAAACCGACCCCTAAAGGTCGGTTTTAAGTTTTATTAATACGCCTTGCCCCAATAAAGCATATGCTTTGCGGGCTTGCCGCAGCATACGCACTTATCGCTTAATTCTTCCTGTTCAAAAGGAATACAACGCGAGGTTACGCCTGTGAGTTCCTTTAATTTATCTTCGCATTCACGGTCGCCGCACCACATAGCACGGATAAAGCCGTCCTTATTTTTGGCAATATCAATCATTTCTTCAATATCGTGCGCGTCGAAAGTTGCGTTTGCACGGTGTTCAAGTGCCTTATTGTAAAGACCGTCCTGCACCGCCTTTAAAAGCTCGGGTATCTTGGTTTCCAATTCATCAAGTGAAACAGTAACCTTTTCACCGTTGTCACGACGTGCTAGCACGCAGCAGTTGTTTTCAATATCACGGGGGCCAAGCTCTAAACGAAGAGGCACACCCTTCATTTCGTATTCGGCGAATTTCCAACCGGGTGACTGTTCGCTGCTGTCAAGCTTAACACGGCAAACCTTTTTAAGCGTTTCGCAAACCTCGTTTGCTTTTTCCATTACGCCTTCCTTATGGGAAGCAATAGGAACAATAACAACCTGAATAGGCGCAATTGCAGGAGGCAAAACAAGACCGCTGTCGTCACCGTGGGTCATAATAACCGCACCTATTAAACGGGTGGTTGTACCCCAAGAGGTCTGGAACGGGTGAACCATTTTATTTTCCTTATCGGTAAAGGTAACGTCAAACGCTTTTGAGAAGCCGTCGCCAAAATAGTGTGAGGTACCGCTTTGAAGCGCCTTGCCATCGTGCATTAATGCTTCGATGGTGTAGGTTGCTTCAGCACCAGCGAAGCGTTCCTTTTCGGTTTTCTTACCCATTACAACCGGCATTGCCAAAACCTCTTCAGCAAAATCGGCGTAAAGCTTATGCATTCTTTCGGTTTCAGCCTTTGCTTCTTCGGCGGTTGAGTGAAGGGTGTGACCCTCCTGCCACAAGAATTCACGTGAACGAAGGAAGGGACGGGTGGTCTTTTCCCAACGAACAACACTACACCATTGGTTATATAATTTAGGTAAGTCACGGTAAGAGTGAACTATATTTTTAAAATGATCGCAGAAAAGGGTTTCAGAGGTGGGGCGAACGCAAAGACGTTCCTCCAATTCCTCGCTACCGCCGTGGGTAACCCAGGCAACCTCGGGTGCGAAGCCTTCAACATGATCCTTTTCCTTTTGCAAAAGACTTTCAGGAATAAACATAGGCATATAAACGTTTTCATGGCCGGTTGCTTTAAAGCGAGCATCCATTTGACTTTGGATAAGCTCCCATATAGCGTAGCCATAAGGGCGAATAATCATACAGCCCTTAACCGATGCGTAATCAATAAGCTCAGCCTTAATACAAACGTCGGTATACCATTTTGCAAAGTCTTCATCCATTGAAGTAATTGCTTTTACTAATTTTTCTTTAGCCATAAAACAGGCGCCAAACGGCGTCTATTCCCACCTTTCATATAAATATACACAGTATTTTCATTTTAACATAAATATTATAAATTACAATACATAATTTTGCAACTATTTTTATACATATAAATTAAAGAAAAAACTATTGACAAATTGCAAATTGTCAAATATATTTGTAATATACCCGTCGTTAAACGACAAAATTTTCAGGAGGCATATTTTTATGACAATTGATAAGATTAAGCAAATTTTGGCAGATACACTTGACGTTAATGTAGAAGAGCTTTCAGCTGATACTAACATCGCTACCGATTTGGGCGCAGACAGCTTGGACGTTGTTGAAATTTTAATGAGCATTGAAGATGAATTTGAGGTTGAAATTCCCGACAGCGAAATTGAAAATATTCGCACCATAGGTGAATTGGTTGAATACATCGAAACCAATATGTAATAACCAAGCGCACGCCTGAGCCTTTAAGGTTTGGGCGTTTTTTTATTATCATATTCAAATTAGAGTTTATGGGGCCAACGGAATTGTACAAACCGAAGGCTCCCTCTGGGAGGGAGCTGTCAACGGAGTTGACTGAGGGAGAGCGCATATAATCAAATTTATAATTTAAAACGCCGTCTCCTTCCGTCTTTTCGCTTCGCAAAAATCCACCCACCTCTGAGAGGGAGGCTTTCGGGCTAACACAGTTCGCCCCTACGAATATGCAATCTAATTTGTACAATAATTACGAATTACACATTACGAATTCTGAATTTCGCGCAAGCGATAAACCCCAATTTTATTTATTATTTTTTATAAAACACTTGCAATTATTTTTTAAAATGTTATACTGCAATTGCAATAACTTAAAGGGGCGATAAAAATGAACACCTCACACAAACCGCTTCGAAAAATTAATATGACGGACGGGCCTATTTTTTCATCCATTATTCGCTACACCATACCGATAATGCTAAGCTCGGTTTTGCAGCTTTTATTTAACGCTGCCGACCTTGTGGTTGTTGGCCGTTTTTGTAACGATTTATGCGTGGGCGCCGTTGGTGCTACGTCATCGCTTGTTCATCTTATAACCAATTTATTTATCGGTTGCGGCGCGGGTGTTGCGGTTTGCACCGCAAATGCCATTGGCAGTGGAAATAAAGATTTAACTAAAAAAATTATACATACCGCTATTCCACTAGCGGCTATACTTGGTGTTATTGTTTCGATTATGGGGCTAATATTCAGCGGTCCCTTACTTAAATTGATGAGCACCCCTGCCGATATTTTGCCGCTTTCGTCCCTTTACCTTAAAATTTACTTTTTAGGTGCACTTCCAAACTTTGTGTTCGAATTCGGTGCGGCAATATTACGTGCCTCGGGCGATACCAAAACCCCAATGAAATATCTTATTATTGCAGGTGGAACAAATCTTGTTTTAAATATTATATTTGTAACCCTTTTGGGTATGAATGTTGACGGTGTTGCCGCCGCTACCGTTGTTGCACAAGCACTTTCTGCAACCCTTATGCTTATAACCCTTTTAAACCGCAAGGATGAATGTCGCCTTGTTTTAAAGCAAATCAAAATTCATTGGTCAGTATTAAAAAAGATTGTTAAAATTGGATTGCCCGCAGGTCTTAACGGTTTAATTTTTTCAATTTCAAACATCATTATTCAATCTTCCATCAACTCATTTGGTAGCGGTGCTATCGTTTCAGGTAATGCCGCCGCCGCAAGTATTGAGGGCTTTGTTTATGTTGCAATGAACGCATTTTACCAAACAAGTCTTAACTTTACAGGGCAAAATATGGGTGCGGGTAACTTTAAGCGGGTGTCGCAGGTGCTTCGCCGCAATTTAATTTGTGTTTCCTGTGTGGGCATCGTGGGCGGTCTTTTAATTTTTGTTTTTGCGCGACCGCTTTTGTCCCTTTACGTCCCCGGTAACGAGGTTGCAATTGAAACGGGTATAACCCGTATGACATATATCGGTTTATTATATTTCAGCTGCGGTATTATGGAGGTATTCACGGGCGCAATTCGAGGTATGGGAGCCTCCCTTACCACCTTGTTTATTTCTATATCAGCAGTGTGCGGTATACGAATTGTGTGGATTTTTACCGTTTTCCAAATACCGAAATTCCATACGCTAGACAGTCTTTACTTGGTTTATATTTTGTCGTGGTTGGCCTGTATCGCAGCACAGCTTGTGGCTTATAACGTTATTAATAAACACAAAAAACGTGTTTACGAACAACGCATTAAGGAACGACCGAAATCGTTCGCTAAGTAAATGTAAAATTGGGGTTTATCGGTGACTTTATTGATATAACCCGTAGGGGCGAACTGTGTTCGCCCGTAAAAAATGTAGATGCAAGTGGGCGAACATAGTTCGCCCCTACGATGTGCCACCAATTTAACCGAGCGATAAACTATAATTTGAAATTTGTATATTTAAAAAACCGACCCGTTTGGGTCGGTTTTCTTTTTACTTACAAAAGCATTCAATATAATGGTTAATTGCTTGCTTTATAATTTTAACCGCTACTTCCCTGCCCTGTACTTCGTCAACGGCGGTTTCCTTATTTTCAAGGTTTTTATAAACCGTAAAGAAGTGGCGCATTTCGTCAAATACGTGCGTAGGCAATTGGTCAATGTCGGTGTAATGGTTATAGGTTGGGTCGTTACAGGGAATTGCAATAATTTTTTCATCGTTACGGCCGTTATCAATCATTGTAATAACACCAATGGGGTACGCCTTAACAAGTGTTAACGGGTCAAGGGTTTGTTCGCAAAGCAAAAGCACGTCCAACGGGTCACCGTCATCACCGTAGGTGCGGGGAATAAAGCCGTAATTTGCGGGGTAGTGGGTTGAGGTATATAAAATACGGTCAAGCATTATAAAGCCGGTTTCTTTGTCAAGCTCGTACTTTTTCTTGCTACCCTTTGGAATTTCAATAACACATACAAATTCTTCAGGGGTTATGCGCTTTGGTGAAATATCATGCCAAATGTTTGCCATACTAAATTTCTCCATTTTTAAAATTCAAAAAGCTCAGTGCTGAAATATCTTTCACCCGTGTCGGGTAAAACTGTAACAACTGTTTTACCTTCACCCAAAAGCTGTGCCATTCTTAAAGCGGCGGCAACGTTTGTACCGCTTGAAATACCGCACAAAATACCTTCCTCTCGGATAAGGCGCTTTGAGGTATTAATTGCTTCCTCGTCGGTCACAATTGCAGTTTCAGAAAAAATATTAAGGTTTAAATTTTCAGGGATAATACCGTCGCCAATACCCATTTGCAAATGTGTACCTATACTGCCGCCCGATAAAATCGCGGCATTTTCAGGCTCAACCGCCCAAATTTTAATATCGGGGTTATGTTCTTTTAAAACTTCGCCTATACCTGTCAAAGTACCACCTGTGCCCACGCCCGAGCAAAAACCGTCAATTTTACATTCGGCCTGCTGTAAAATTTCAACTGCGGTGGTGTTGCGATGAATTTTTGGGTTGTCAGGGTTAATAAACTGCTGTGGCACCCAAACCTTTTCATTTTCTTCAGACATTTTGATAGCGGTTGCAAGACATTCTTCAATGCACTTACCAATATCGCCGTCGTCGTGAATTAAAATAAGCTCTGCCCCGTAAGCTTTAACAAGCTTACGGCGTTCCTCACTTACCGAATCGGGCATAACGATAACAACCTTATACCCTTTAACCGCACCAATAAGTGAAAGTCCGATGCCCTGATTACCGCTTGTAGGCTCGACAATAATTGTATCCTTATTAATAATACCTGCTTTTTCGGCTTCAGTTATCATACTGTAAGCAGTACGGGTTTTAATAGAACCGCCGATATTTACGCCCTCGTATTTCACCAAAACCTGCGCGCCGCCTGCAGGCACAATTTTTTGAAGCTTGATAAGCGGTGTGTTACCCATCGCTTCCAAAACGTTATTATAAAACAAAATTAAATCCCCCAAATAAAATATGTACCTTTTATTTTAACATATAATGGTTACTTTTGCAATTAATATATTTTAAATTATAGTTTATCGCTCGGTTGAATTGATGTGTTTTTGGCTACCTCTGACGAGGGAGCTGTTGAGCGTTAGCGAAACTGAGGGAGAGAAAAACATTTGATTTACTGTATTCTTATTCTCTCTCTCCGTCTTTTTGCTTCGCAAAAATCCACC
>JAGAPJ010000058.1 GCA_017623315.1 Clostridia bacterium
ACCGCGTCGCTCGCTATGTTAACCTCATCAGATGGAGGCATTGGTTTGTACAATCAATTCAGCCCCATAAACCCAAATTTAATTATTCTTAGAATAAACCTTCATACCAACACCGTGGTCACGCACCAAAATGTCTTTAGGCATTTTTGCAAATTTAAAGGTTACGTACATATCCCCCGCTGCACCCGAAATATTCATAATTTGAAGGAAGTAAACCACCCAAAACCATTCGCGCGGCACAAAGAAATTGACAATCGCAATAACCACACCCCATAAAACAACCGGTGCTAAAGCAATTGTTATGTAGCTTTTTTTATCGTAATAATCGTCACTACCTGCAAAAGCATACATACCTGTAAAGCCGTACCTTACCTTTTTAGTACCGCAAAGCTTCATTGTAATGCCGTGCACCAATTCGTGAAGCACCATATAAATAATTAATAAGCCCAAAAGCACACCAAAGCGAATAAGATATTGCGCCATACCCTCTCTAAAGCTAAAAAGCTCGGTTATAGGTATGTAAAAACACATTGGCGCAATCATTAAAACTGAAATTATAAATGCAATACCATTAACAAGCAATGATTTTTTCTTATTCTTTTGTAAATCTATTTCATAAATTTGGCTATAGCCGTCAGGCAAAGTGTTTAATGCTTTCATAAATACGTCCTTACTTATTTAAAACTTTTATAAACCTCGCCGTTTTCAAGGTTTTTCCATAAAAATTCGCCGTTTTCATAAAACATATAGCTATGAGGTGAATTTTCCTTTGGAATTGAAACCGAGCCACAGTTCATATAAATTTTACCCTCAATATCCACTATTTCGGGCACGTGGGTATGACCGCCAAGTAAAATATCACCCTTTTCCATTTGGGGTAATTTATCCTTGCCGTAAACATGACCGTGGCTTAAAAAAAGGGTTTTATCCCCAAAACTTAAGGTTTCATAATCCGCCATAATGGGAAAATTAAGCACCATTTGGTCAACCTCGGCATCACAATTGCCACGCACACATAAAAGCTTATCTTTTAAAGGATTAAGCATTGCAATAACCTCTTTAGGCGCATAGCCTTTGGGTAAATCATTACGCGGACCGTGATATAAAATATCCCCTAAAATTAAAATTTTGTCGGGGTTTTCTTTTTCAATTTCTTTTAAAAGCAAATCGCAATAATATGCACTGCCGTGAATATCTGACGCTATTAATAATTTCATTCCTGCACCAAAACCTTTTCAATTTTTCCAAAAATCATTTTGTGGTAATCTTTATCGTTATACCATTTAAGCAGGTCTTTATCTACAAAGCAGTCCTTATTCATTTCCTGTGCGTACTGCTTTTTGCAAATAATAACAAGTCGTGCCTCGTTAAAATAAACGGTATTATCGGCAAAAACGGGTGTAAGGCCCGTTAATTCGGTTTTATTAACGTCCCTACCACTTAATTTACCGCAAATTTTGTGAATATCCTTGTTTAAGCCATAAAAAGAAAGGGCATAATAATCACAACTGTCAACAAACTGCATTGTATAACGTTGCGGACGAATAACAGCAACTGCCGTATCATTCCCCCACATTTCACCTAAAAAGCCCCAGGATGCAGTCATCATATTATAACCGCTTTCATCCCCCGCTGAAATAAGCATCCATTCATCGCTTATTAAATTAATAAGATTGCCATTTATTTCCTTTGCGCTAATTTCTTTAAACAAAATAATCACCTTTTTTTCATAATTATAAATATTATACCGCAATTAACTATTTTTTGCAATATTTGACTTTGGGTATATAATATGATATTATTGTTACATAAATTTTAGGAGTGATTCTAATTGAAAAACAACATATTTAAAGGCATTTTAAAATGGCTAATATCTTTTGTGATTATAGCCGTATCATACTGGTTTGTATTGCCGCCGCTTAATTGGCGCAGTCGTGACTTTTGGTCGTTTTTAATTTGGTCGGTGGTTATAATTGTTGCAATTAACGCCTTTTCACAGGTTTTCGGCTTTTTAAAATCTACCGTTAACCAAAAAATTAAGGTGGATACCAAAATGAGCGTTAACCTTAGCTCTTTAGGAACACCTATTAAAATTGCGGGTATTGGTATTGCTGCAGTAATTGTATTAGGTGTTGTTGCATCAATAATTGGTGCTGAAATTTTTAATGCAAAGGCATACAACAACCTTATTACCATAACCGACGGCGACTTTGCAAAAGACGTTGCCGAAATTAATATGGACCAAATCCCCATTGTTGATCGGGACACCGCTTCACGCTTGGGTCAGCGCAAATTAGGTGAAATGTCCGACCTTGTTTCGCAGTTTGAAATTCAAGATATTTACACCCAAATTAATTACCGTGGCAAGCCCGTACGAGTTACCCCGCTTCAATACGGTGACATTATTAAATGGCTTAACAACCAAAAAGATGGCATTCCCGCTTATATCACGGTTGATATGACCACACAAGAAACTAACCTTGTACGTTTAGAAAAAGGCATTAAATACGCCGAAAGTGAATACTTTATGCGTGACCTTAACCGCGCCCTTCGCTTTAAATACCCCACCAAAATTTTTGGTGATATTTCCTTTGAAATTGATGATGACGGCACACCCTATTGGGTTGCATCCACCGTTGATTATAAAATAGGTGTTTGGAGCGGTAAAGACATTAACGGCGCCGTGCTTTTAAACGCTGTAACAGGCGAAAGCAAGTATTATACCCTTTCTGAAATTCCCACTTGGGTTGACCAAATTTTTGATTCTGATTTAGTTATCCAGCAGCTTGTTTACAACGGTAAATACCATTCGGGCTTTTGGAATTCAGTATTCGGTCAGCGCGGTGTTTTACAGCCCACCGACGGTTATAACTACCTTGCCATTGACGACGATGTTTATTTATACACAGGTATGACTTCGGTTACAAGCGATGAATCAAACGTTGGTTTTGTGCTTACCAACCTTCGCACTAAGGAAACCAAATTTTATGCTATACCGGGTGCCGAGGAATATTCGGCAATGTCATCAGCCGAGGGTCAGGTACAGCACCTTAAATATTCCTCAACCTTCCCGCTTCTTTTAAACGTTTCCAACCGCCCAACCTATTTTGTATCACTTAAGGATGCGGCAGGGCTTGTTAAAATGTATGCCTTTGTCGACGTTAACCAATACCAAATTGTTGGTACGGGCAATAGCGTTGAAGCCGCTCAAAGCGATTATATTTCGAAGCTTAAAACCGAAAATGTATCCGACAATATTAAACCTGATACTGTTGACGGCATAATTGAAAAAATTAATTCGGCAGTAATTGACGGCAACACCATTTATTATATTAAGCTTGAGGGTAATGACAGCATTTACACCGCTAAGGTAACCGTTTCAGATATACTTCCCTTCACAGAAAATGGCGCAAGCGTTACCCTTACCCTAAACGGTAAAACAATTACAAAAATTGAATATAAATAAAATATTTACCGCCCTTTTCAAAGGGCGGTTTTTGTGTGAACGGATTTCAAATTATAGTTTATCGGGGAATTTAATTGTAGAATTTAAGCCTTCTCCAGCGGAGAAGGGGAAGACTCTTTCGCAGTGCGAGAGAGATGTCACGAAGTGACAGAGAGAGACGAGTCCGTCAGACCAACCGCAAGGTTG
>JAGAPJ010000059.1 GCA_017623315.1 Clostridia bacterium
ATTATAATCATTAGAATTATTTAAATACTGTGCATAAGGCGCAATAATTTTTTCGGCTTCAAGCATAGCGGGCTTAATTGCCGTGGCGGCTATTGCTGTAACACCGATAGAGAACAACATACTGACAACTAAAAATATAACAGCATATTTATACATTTTGCGGTAGAACATCCAATAAACGTTAAAAAACATTGCCGCCCAATTTATGTGGAAGAATATCTTTTTACCCTCGTTTTTAGCAAAAATATCAACATAGCGTGTTGAATTTTTATCTATAAACAAATGCCAGTCGGATTTTTTTATGCCGTAAAGCAATGCTTCTTGAGGAGTGGGCTCGTAATTAAGGGGTGTGTTGCAGGTGCGGCAATAGGTGTCACCGCTAATAACTGTTGCACCACAGTTGGGGCATTTCTTTTCAAAATATGACATTTTAATCCTCCGTGATTTATTTTATATTCCCTAATATGCAGTTTATTTCATACATTGCAACCTTGTTTGAATCCCACTTTAACAGTTTTCTAGCCTCATCATATGTAAGCCATTTATACTCAGTATGTTCATTTGATAATATCGGCTCTTTATCACACTCAAAGGCAAACGAATATTCGGGGATAACAAAGGTGTTTTTATCCCAATGTTGCCGTCTGCTTTCCGCAATAACTTCTGCCGGAACATAGGAAACACAGGTAAGTTGCTTAATATTTATCGGCTCAACACCAATTTCTTCTGCTGTTTCTCTTTTGGCAGCTTCAATCGATGTTTCTCCATTTTCTCCGCCACCGGCAATAAACTGCCAATAGCTACTATCTGCTCTGCGAAGGATACAGAACAAAGGCGTACCGTCAACTATACGATACGGAATTGATAATATTTGATATGGTTCACGCATTTTTTATTCCTCGTTAAATTATTTGTTGTAGTAAATTGCAAATTTCGGTACACACCAAAAAGAAAGCGGGAAGGGTTATTATGCTTGTCATTATATCTATAACTATTCCTTTGATTTTAAAATTTTCTTTTCTTGCTTTAATATAGAGAATAATTGTTATTATAAATGCAACAAGTGAAAATATGCCACCTATGATACTTGACGGATAAGAAATAGGGCTCATTGACATTTTGTGAAAAACAACAATACTATACCATATAAAAAAGCAAGCAAGTCCCATTGCGCCAAAAAACGATATTACCAAAGAAAGCGCGGTAGTTTTTAATCTGCAATTATTTGTAACGGTTCTTTTAAAAACAAGACAGAATCCACCACACAAAAACAAAGTTAGTTCTAAAATTAAAGTGAAAAGCAACCGTCCGCCCAATAAACGAGAGGTTAAATATATCGCCGTTGGCCCATCTGCACCGCCTATTATTCCAATACTTCCGTTTTGTGCAGTATAACTGCTTAATATTATAATCGGCACCAAAACAGATGCTAAAACGAGAAGTAATCCTAAAATTAAGGCAATAGAACTATATATTTTGTATTTCTTCACTTTATTTCATCCTTCCTCTTTTGCACCGATGTTTTACGAAATTCGGCGGGGGTTGTACCCGTTATTTCCTTAAAAATTCGGTTGAAGTGTTGTACTGTTTTGAAACCTACCATATTTGCAATATCTTTAATAGGTACATCCGTAAAGCTAAGCTGTTTTTTGGCAATAGTAATTCGGTACTGCATTAAATATTCAATTGCCGTACAGCCAAGTTCTTCTTTCATAAGTGCAGTAAGGGTTGTGTGGTTTATTCCGACATTAGCTGATATATTGGACAGGGTTATACTATCGCTATAATGCCCCTCTATATAAAGCACAGCGTCACGAAGCTTCGGGTTTTTAATAATTGGTGCGTTATCCGATTTTTGATGGGTTAAACCATAACCAATAAGCCCGTACATACGTTCCAAGGCAATAATAATTTCCATAAAGTATGAACGACCGCGGCAAGACCAATACCAGTCTCGTTGCTCGGTTAATTCCTTTGCCATATATTCAGCCGAGCTTTCGATTTTTTCTACCCCTGTGTCAACAATTGGTATGACGTACGCCTTATTAATAAATGGCTTTAGCAAAAACATATCGTGAGTGGAGGCAATATCGCTATAGCTGTTGGAGCGAAGCATAGAAAAGGTCATATTAACATTTAAAAAGGTAGGATGAAAATATATGCAGGTGTATTGCGCTTTTGTTTTTGATATAAGCACCGGATTTTCCGACTCGTCAAAGCATAAAAATGCAGGTGCGTTAGCGGTAATTTTTTGACCGCTTATTTTAAATTCCAACTTACCTTTTGAAAGTATTATAAGCAAAAAGCAGTTATCCTTAATGTCGATATTATCAAGCTTGTCGTTTTTGATACATTCAACCAAAGCAATTTTGCTTTTGTTATAATTTTTACCTATTGTAACGTGTTGCATTTTTTACACCGTCCTTTAGGTAAAGTATACCATAAACGTTATTAATGGGCAAATGGTTTTATTTATCTGATTTTAAATATTTTTTATCTAAAAATTGGGAAATGTCGCTGAGGCGAAATTCGGAATTATAGAACGAGCCTAGCCTTCTCCGCTGGAGAAGGCTTAAATTCTTCAATTCTGTTAGCACTACAAACTATAATTTGCAAAACAAAAACGCCTGCAAAAGCAGGCGTTGAGTTGTTATATTATTTCACCTATTGCGAATTCCTTTTCACAGTCGGTTATTTTTACGTTGAAAAGCTCGCCTGTGTGGGCGGTGTCGCTTTTAACCTTAACGTACAAATAATTTTTGGTGTAGCCGACGGCATAAGCATTTTCCATTGTTTCAAAAAGCACCTCGACCGTTTTGCCGATATATGATTTTATAAAATCTGCTTCGGTTTCGGCGGTGGCTTCAATCATAAGGTGGCTTCTGCGTGATTTTTCGGCACGGGTAACTTGATTTGGCATATTGCAAGCCATTGTGCCTGCACGTCTTGAATAAGCAAAAACGTGTGCCTTTGCAAAGCCGATTTCTCTTGCAAAATTAATGCTAGATTTAAATTCTTCTTCGGTTTCACCTGCAAAGCCAACCATTATATCGGTGGTTATTGCACTGTCGGGGAAGACCTTGCGAATACGCTCAACCAAATCGCGATAAAAGGCGGTGTCGTAATGGCGGTTCATTCGTTTAAGCGTTGCATCACAGCCACTTTGTAATGACAAGTGGAACTGTGGGCAGAATTTATCTACAGTTTTTAAACGAGAGAGCATTTCGTCGGTGATGTGGTCGGGTTCAAGCGACCCTAAACGGATGCGCTTAATACCCTCAACCGTTGCAACTGCTTCTACCGCATCGCAAATACTAATTTCGCCGCCCGTTTCTTTGCCGTAAGAGGTTAAATTAATGCCCACAAGCACCGCTTCAATATAGCCATTATTTGCTAATTTTTCGGCTTCTGCGGTGATTTCTGCAATTGGTTTTGAACGCAACCAACCGCGCGCGGTGGGAATTATACAATATGTGCAAAAGCGGTCGCAACCGTCTTGAATTTTCATATAAGCACGGGTGCGTTCGGCAAAGCTACTGATAGACGGTGTGTTAAAAAGCTCATCACGTGGGTGGGGAATAACCTCAAAAATGCGGTTGTTGTTATATTCGCACACCTTTTCGTAAATTTTTGAAACGTCGGTGTTGCCGATAACTATATCAGCGTCCGTTAGTGCTTTTGCATCTTCGCTAAAGGCTTGTGCCATACAGCCTGTTAGCACTATAACAGCGTTGGGGTTTTGGCGTTTAAAACGGTGCACAGCCTGACGGGTTTTGCGGTCGCTTTCAGCAGTGACGGTGCAAGAATTTATTATTATTACATCAAAAGGCATACTGTCGTTAACAACAGTATGTCCTTTACTTTCAAATGCTTCACGCATAACCTCGGTTTCGTATTGGTTAACCTTACAGCCAAGCGTGTAAAAAGCTATATTCATAAGTTAAGAATTCTCCTGTAATGCTTTGTAATAATCAACTGCTAATTTATCACAGCGTTCATTTTCGGGGTGGCCTGCGTGGCCTTTAACCCAGTTGATTTCGACCTCGTGAATTGTTAAAAGGCTTAAAAGCTCATCCCACAAGTCAGGGTTTAAGGCGGGTTTTTTATCGGCTTTGCGCCAACCGTTATTTTTCCAAGACTGCGCCCAACCTTTTGAAATGCCGTCACTTACATACTTTGAGTCGGTTGTGAGTACAACGTGGCAGGGCTCTTTGAGTGCCTGAAGCCCTTTAATAACTGCGGTAAGCTCCATACGGTTATTGGTGGTGTCTTTTTCGCCGCCCGAGAGTTCTTTTTCAACACCGTTATAGCGTAAAATTGCGCCCCAACCGCCAGGACCCGGGTTGCCACTGCAAGCGCCGTCGGTAAAAAGTTCAATTTGTTTCATAACGGTACCTTAATACTTTCTGTAACTGCCCACAACCTTGCCAAGCACCATTGGGTCTTCGGGATAAATGGGGTCAAAGTCTTCGTTTTCGGGCATAAAGATAATCTTTTTATCCTTAATTAAAAGGCGTTTAACGGTAGCCGAGTCACCGTCCATACCAACAACAATATCACCGCTGCGGCAGGGGGCGTTTTTGTCGGCAACAATAATATCGCCGTCTAAAATACCTGCGTTTTTCATACTAAACCCTACAACCTTTAATGCGAAAAGACCATCGGCATCCTTTGACGGATAGGGGATATAATCTTCAATTTCCTCAACCGCTAAAATAGGCTTGCCTGCGGTTATGTTACCAACAAGTGGCACCATTGAAGAATTGTAATCGCTTGCGGGTTTGATTGCGCGAGAGTATTTGGCGTCGCGCACTATGTAACCCTCCTCTTCCAAAACACCCAAAACAGCGTGTACGGTTGAGGTGGATTTAATACCAGTATTATTGCAAATTTCGCGGACAGTCGGTGGAAAGCCATTTGCCATCTGCTTTAAAATAAAGTTATAAACTAATTCCTGTTTTTCGGTTAGCGGTTTTTTAGACATAAAAACACCTCACGAACATTTATTCGTTTTTAGTATAGCATTATTTATTATCTTTTTCAACTGTTTTAGTTTTTTTAGTAAAAATTTCTTTCACCGCCATTAAAATTAAAAAAATGCCAAATATTTTTGAAAGCCATTCGTTACCAATATATTTAGTTAACATAATACCTAAAAATGCACCAATAATGCCAAAAGCGGCAAGGGGTAAAACGGTTTTCCATTTTATTTGTTTTTTAAAAGCGTAAATTATTAAAGCTGTAAGACCTATTGGTATGAAAAACAATAGATTTATACCCTGTGCTTTAAGCTGGGGGGTGTCGGTAAAAAGTGAAAGATAAATTATTAAAACTGCGCCGCCACCCATACCCATACCGCCAATTATGCCTGAAAGCAGCCCTGCTAAAAGGGCGGTAATATTCATTTTAACAGCAGGCGAATGCCTGCATAAAGCATAAAGAAAGCAAAAATGCGTTTAAGCCATTTATTGCTGATTTTCTTCATTAAAATAGTGGCAATTATTGCACCTAAAAAGCCTGTCGGCAAATAGGAGTAACTATTGCTTAAGTTTACATAATTTTTATATAAATATATTCCTGCCGAAACAGCGGTTATGGGCAAAATTATTGCAATTGCGTTTTGCTGTGCCGCCCTTTGAGAAAAGCCGTATTTTTTCAAAAGCGGTACCGCAAGCATTCCGCCACCCGCCCCCAAAAGACCGTTTATAAAACCAATTGCCACACCAAAAAGTGCGGTTGAAAGCTTTTTAATCTTCATTTCATCACCTATGAATTATTATTTCCATATACACTTGAAAAGATTAGTTTAATGTGGTAAAATGATGTTAATTTTTAAAAGGAGCCTTAAAATGTCTAATAAAATTATTGAAGAACAAAGACGGGCAAGAGAAGAGGAAATTAAATTAAAACAAATGCGTCAGGGCTTAATTGAGGTGGAGCAAAAGGATGAAGCGGCGGTTATCATCCCCAAAACACCCAAAGAAAAGCTGCAAAATTATTGGTACCATTTTAAATGGCACACCATTGGCGCGGTTGCACTTATAATTGTTATAACTGTAATGTGTGTTCAATGCGCTACTCGTGAAAAGTACGATTTTATAACAATTGTTTTAACACATTCGGCAATTGAAAGTGGACGTATGGAAAAAATCGAAGAATATTTAGAACAGTTTGCCGAGGATGTTGACGGCGACGGTAAGGTATCGGTTCAGGTGGTGGACTGCAGTATTGTTGATAACAACCCCAATTCACCCTTAAACCAAACCGCAATGGCAAAGCTGCAGTCAATGATAGCGGCCGAGCCGAAAGCCGTGCTTTACATATTTGACGACAAGGGTTATGAAACCTTAAGCTCTATTAGCGAGCAGGGCATTTTAGATGCCGAGTCACTGATACTTCCGGAGGATTTTTATAAAGCTTGTAATGGTAAAGAAGACTATGAAAAGCTACCCAAAGAGCTTAAAATCAGTTATCGCCGTGTAGGTGGTACGTTATTGGAAAAGGACAAAACCGCAAACGAGGTTTACAAGGTTTGCAAGAAAATTTATGATGAAATAGCAAAAAAATAAAGCCGTGAAAACGGCTTTATTTTTTTATGCAAATTATAGTTTGTCGGTGAGGTGGGATTGGTTGCTCATCGTAGGGGCGAACTG
>JAGAPJ010000060.1 GCA_017623315.1 Clostridia bacterium
ATGAATAAATTTTATTACAAAATAAAATCAAATTTGGGTTTATGGGGCTGAAGCCCTAAAGAATAAATAAAAAATAAAAAATGTGCCGTGCAACGCACGGCGTTATATATATCGTTTCGCTTTGCGAAACACCAATTTTATTCTTTCTTCTTTATTATTTAATCGCGTAGCGATAAACTATAATTTGTAACTATAGTTACAAATTGTTTCGTTATATGCACACTTGTGATTTTATAAAATAAAAAAATGCTTTACTTTTTAAAAGGTTTATGTTATAATCTTTTGGCGACCGTGTACTATGCGCTTGGCGTCTGCCCGAAAGGGAACACTCTTTGGCCTTACGCTTGGTTTACGGATTGAAATTAAAAAAGGAGTGAAAATGAGATGACAAAGGAATTAAAGAATCAGATTTTAGCTGATTACGCTACCCATGAAGGTGACACAGGTTCGCCTGAAGTTCAAATTGCTCTTCTTACTACAAGAATCAACGAACTCAACGCTCACCTTAAGGAACATCCCAAGGATAAGCATTCTTACCGCGGTCTTCTTAAGATGGTAGGTCACAGAAGAAACCTTCTTGCATACCTTCAGAAGAAGGATATCGAAAGATACCGTGCAATTGTTAAGAAGCTCGGTCTTCGTAAGTAATTTTGGCATCCCAAAGGCAGACCGTAATTTTCGGTCTGCCTTGTTGCAGTTTTTAAAGCAATTAGAGATTTTCGCGTTTTAGCGGTAAATCGAGTATATAGGCGAGTTCTATATATTGGATTTATTGCTAACCGAAAATCTCAAAAATAAATTATAGGAGATTTATTATGTTTGAAAATTTTAAGGTTTATGAAACCGAACTCGCAGGCCGCCCCTTAAAAATTGAAACAGGTATGATGGCAGGTCTTGCAAACGCTGCAGTTATGTCTTGCTATGGCGATACACGCGTACTTTGTACCGTAACCGCTTCAGCAAAGCCCCGCGAAGGTGTGGATTTCTTCCCCCTTTCAGTTGACTATGAAGAAAAAATGTATTCAGTAGGCCGTTTCCCCGGCTCTTTCACACGTCGTGAAGGTAAAGCAACCGATAAGGCAATTTTGGCTTCTCGTTGCATCGACCGTCCTATTCGCCCCTTGTTCCCCAAGGATATGCGTAATGACTGCTCGGTTGTTGCTACCGTTATGTCGGTTGACCCCGACTGTTCACCCGAAGTTGCAGCTGCTATCGGTGTTTCTACTGCTATCGCTATTTCGGACATCCCTTGGGCAGGTCCTATCTCTAGCGTAAATGTTGGTCTTGTTGATGGCAAAATCATCATCAACCCCAACCTCGAACAGCGCGCAAAAACCGACCTAACATTAACTGTTTCTTCTACTGCTGATTTGGTAGCTATGATTGAAGCAGGCGGTAATGAAATCCCTGACGACCTTATGTTCGATTGCATTATGGCTGGTCACGAAGTTAATAAAGAAGTTGTTAAGTTTATCAATGGTATCGTTGCTGAAATCGGCAAACCCAAGTTTGAATTTGAATCTAACGACCCCGACCCCGCACTCTTTGCTGAAATGGAAGCATTCTGCATTGAAGACGTTAAGAAAGCACTTGACACCGACGATAAGCTCGTTCGTGACGCTGCTTTACTTCCCATCAGCAATGCTTTACACGAAAAATATGACGCTCAGTTCGAAGGTCAGGAAGCTAAGATTGACGAAATTCTTTACCTTATCCAAAAGCACGTTGTAAGAAGCTGGCTTAAGGATGAAAAGAAGCGTGTTGACGGTCGTGGTATTGACGAAATTCGCCCCTTAGACGCTAAGGTTGACTTACTTCCCCGTGTACACGGCAGCGGTATGTTTACCCGCGGTCAAACACAGGTACTTTCAATTGCTACCTTGGCTCCCGTTTCCGAAGCTCAAAAGCTTGACGGTTTAGACGAAGAGGTTTCTAAGAGATATATCCACCATTATAACTTCCCCTCATATTCAGTTGGTGAAACCAAGCCCTCACGTGGCCCCGGCCGTCGTGAAATCGGTCACGGCGCATTGGCTGAAAAGGCTCTTGTACCCGTTATCCCAAGTGTTGACGAATTCCCCTATGCTATCCGCGTAGTAAGTGAAGTTCTTTCTTCAAACGGTTCAACCTCACAGGGTTCAATTTGTGGCTCTACCTTGGCTCTTATGGCTGCAGGCGTTCCGCTTAAGGCTCCCGTTGCAGGTATTTCTTGCGGTCTTATCACCGGTGACGAAGGCGTTTACGGCGACTTTATGACAATGGTTGACATTCAAGGTCTTGAAGACTTCTACGGCGATATGGACTTTAAGGTAGCAGGTACTCACAAGGGTATTACCGCTATTCAAATGGACCTAAAGGTACATGGTCTTACACCTGCTATCATTAAGGAAGCATTTGCTAAGACACGCAAGGCAAGACTTCACATTCTTGACGAGGTTATGCTTAAGTGTATTCCCGAATGCCGTACCGAGCTTTCACCCTTTGCACCTAAAATGCTTACCCTTTCTATCAATCCTGAAAAGATTGGTGACGTTATCGGTAAGCAGGGTAAGGTTATTCAGTCTATTCAGGAACAGTGCGATTGCACTATCAATATTGAAGAAGACGGCCGTGTATTCGTTTCAGGTCTTGACCTTGAAAAAGCAAAGCAGGCGGTTTCTATTATTGAGCTTATTGCAAACGACCCCGAAATCGGCGCAATTTACAGCGGTCGTGTAACCCGTCTTATGACCTTCGGCGCATTTGTTGAAATTGCACCCGGTAAGGAAGGTCTTGTTCACATTTCTAAGCTTGACGTTAAGCGTACCGAAAAGGTAGAAGACGTTGTTAACGTTGGCGACCAGGTAATTGTTAAGGTTACTGAAATTGACGACCAGGGCAGAATTAACCTTTCACGTCGTGACGCATTGGTTGAAATTAACGGTGCAGTTATTGAAGATGATGGCGAAGAAGAAACCGAACGCCGTCCCCGCCGCGACAACAACCGCCGCAAGAATTTTAAAAAGTAAAAACAAACCGACCCAAACGGGTCGGTTTTTAGTTTTTACTTAAAGAATAAAGAAGAAATAATAAAGAATAAATTTGGTGTGCCTGCGGCACGAACATATATCTGTCGGCAAAGCCGACACCGATTTTCTTCTTTTTTATTTATTATTTATTCTTTAAAAATTGTGGTTGCAATTTTTGTGCAAATACTATATATTGTGGGTGTTTAAAAATCTCAAAAAATGGGCAATATTTAGTTAAAAATTGTTTGACATATTGACACTTGTGTGCTAAAATGTTTTAGTGTGAAATAATATGCGGTATTATGTGTTTATCGCAGAATTTCATAGTTTTTAAGAAAGGAGAGATTGATCAGTGCCTACCTTTAACCAATTGGTTCGCAGCGGTCGTGAGACAATCGAAAAGAAAGCAAAGGCTCCTGCTCTTTTAAAGGGTTATAACTCAATGAAGCGCAGCCTTACAGACCACGATTCTCCCCAAAAGCGCGGTGTTTGCACAGCAGTTAAGACCTCTACACCTAAGAAGCCTAACTCTGCACTCCGTAAAATTGCGAGAGTACGTCTTTCTAACGGAATTGAAGTTTCAGCTTACATTCCCGGTATTGGCCACAACTTGCAGGAACACAGCGTTGTTCTTATCCGTGGCGGACGTGTAAAGGACTTACCTGGTGTACGTTACCATATCGTACGCGGCAGTCTTGACACACAGGGCGTTGCTAACAGAATGCAGAGCCGTTCAAAATACGGTGCAAAACGTCCTAAGAAAGGTGCTAAATAATTAGAAAAGTAGACTTTATCTCTGCTGAAATTCCGAGCAGTTTATATATATTATATATGTAAGCCCTGCTTGGTGCCACGGGATAGTCACTCGAGTACCTATGATATCATTATTATGAAGGAGGGAAGCAAAGTGCCAAGAAGAGGCTTTATTGCTAAACGTGATGTATTGCCGGATCCTATGTACAATTCAAAGGTTGTAACACGTCTTATCAACAA
>JAGAPJ010000006.1 GCA_017623315.1 Clostridia bacterium
ATGAAGCTCGCTACTCATCACTCACACGTTCCTTCCCCGAACGCGCTGAAGCTCTCTTCGAGCAAGCAAGTGAAGCTGCAAAGGCTCGTCGTGCTCACCTTGAAAAATTGGTTGAGCTTTACGGCAAACAGTAATCAGCTAAACTGATATAACAAAACTCCCTACACTTCGGTGTAGGGAGTTTTTTGATTTGATGTATTAAATTGCATTGACATTTTGTAGGGACAGGCGTCCCCGACTGTCCGAGAAAAAATATAAGCGCAAGAGCTTTTCTTGCGCTTTTTGAATATTCATGTAATATCTAGAATAGATATATCGCTCATGCGATTTTAACGAATTATTTTGCAACCACATTTATGACAAAATTCACTATCACCAAACAATTTTGTTCCACATTTTCTACAAAACTCGCTAGCGTCAACCACATTAGATTGTTCTTGTATTGAGATTTTATCATTTTCTGATTTTTCAGTTTTATTCATTTTTTCTTGTGGTAATACAATAGGCGTTTCTTTATAACCTATAGCATCTTGAACTTCGTCGGGTGTTAGCAATTTGAAATTACTTTTTTCTGCCAAATCATTTAAAATGGGATTTAGTGAACCAATTATTGGCATGTGTTTTTTGGGAATATTTTTTAATATAGTTTTGAAATGAGCTTCAGAATATATAGCAAATACTATAATCGCTGCGCATATTGAGAAAAATAACCATGCCCCCAAATTTTCCGGCTCACTAATAACCGCTAGTACAGAAATAATGGACGGCGCAAAATTTAAGGCAAATATTGCCATTTGCCATTTAAGTTTTTTATACCATTTTTCTTTATGATTGCATTTTTGGCATCGGCAATTATATAAGTAGAACGATTCTCTAAATCGGCTATGATTTTTAATTGGGTCACGTATTATGTCGATAGCTTTCTTTTGAAATAATTCATCAACATATTTTTCACTTTGCTTTTCAATGCGTTCTATTTCTTTTTTTGTTGGTATAGATCTTGTGGATGAACTAGCTTGAAATTGGAGTACACCATTGCTAAAATTTTTCTCCCCACATTTTGAACATTCCCAAGCGGCATAAATTGGAATATTGGTGGTGG
Organism: Clostridia bacterium; assembly: GCA_017623315.1. Lineage (GTDB taxonomy): Bacteria > Bacillota > Clostridia > Oscillospirales > Acutalibacteraceae > UBA737. The sequence continues at coordinate 1,103 of JAGAPJ010000006.1, forward strand.
TTGTGGAAGTTGTTTTAAAACCCATAATATATACCTCCGCAATTGGTTTTAATACATTGTATCATGATTTTCAGATTAAGTAAAGTTACTTTTCAAAAATATTACAAAAACACTTAAAAACTACCATTTTATTAACTTCTTACGGGCATTCGGGGACGCCTGCCCCTACGAATTATTACAATAAGGTTTATATATAATAAACAGAGATAAAACCATTGAATAGATTTTATCTCTGTTGCTTTTTTAATACCCCAAATCCTCATCACATAAAATAACGGTTAAACGCTTTTCGGGGCGTTGCGGGCCGCTTACAAGGTAATTTACACAAATACGTCTTGGGTTGCGGCAGCCGTCGGTAAAAGACGGATTATCGTTATTTAAAAGTGAAACACAATGCCCGAGCTTTGCACAAGGGTTTTCAATGCCCAAGCGCACACAGTTTTTAGGTGCGGCCACCTTTTTAACACGCAAAAAGGCATCACTCAAATCTTTTACAATTTTGTTTTTGCCGACAATCATAATTACCTTTTTAGGTCCGAAAGCAATTGCTGAAATGCGGTTTGAAAAGCCATCAACGTTTAAAAGCTCGCCGTTTTCTGTAACGGCATTTGCCGAACAAAAATAAAAATCACAACCGATAACCTCTTTAAAAACGTTCTGACGTTCTTCTTCGGTTATACCCTCTTTATTTCGGTCATAAAACTGATAACAGGGCTTATTTATAACGTCCCATACACCGCATTCCTTAACAGATACCGAACCGCCTGCGGCAATTTTAGCCCCTTCAAAAAGCATACCTTCAACAATTGCAGGTATTTCTTCTTTAGTTGTGCAGGTTATAACATTAATATTATTTTTCTTTAAACTTTCGATTACCTTTTCCATTAAAGTTACCTCTTATTTTTAAAAATAAAGCTACAAGCATTATACCCGTAAACGCACCAGAAATGTCAATACATACATCAAATACTGCGCCTGCCCTACCCTCTACGAAAAGTTGCAAGGTTGCATCAAGTGATGCAATAAGTGCACCGTAACCTAATGCGGCAAGCCATTTTAATCTTAATTTTTCAAAATTTAAGCTGAGCAAATATGTTAATACACCAAGTATTAAAAATTCGGTGAAATGTGCCGCTTTTCTTATTAAATAATGAAAAAGCTCAATTCCGTCAGCAGTTATGGGACCAAATATATTTTCCCACAAGGGCGAAATTATGTCAAGTATAATATTAAGTATGCCACCGCTTAACTGACCGGATTCTTCCCCGACCTTTAATGACATTGAAAAAATAAAGCCGGTCCATAAAAGTGTCAGCACACTTAAAATATACTTTCTCTTCTTATTCATAAAATTCCTCTAATATAAAAAGTGGGTATTCGCAAGTAAAACTTGAAAATACCCATTTCTTTAATATTTAATTAGTTGCCAAACTTAGCAACATTAAGCTTCACGCCGGGGCCCATTGTAGTTGCAAGTACGCAAGACTTAACATATTGACCCTTGGTAGCAGCAGGCTTAGCCTTGATGATTGCGCCCATAAGAGCGTCAAAGTTTTCCTGAATCTTTTCAGCACCAAAGGAAACCTTACCGATGGGGCAGTGAATAATGTTTGTTTTGTCAAGACGATACTCAATCTTACCTGCTTTTGCTTCGGTAACAGCCTTAGCAACGTCAGGGGTAACAGTACCAGCCTTAGGTGTAGGCATCAAGCCACGGGGACCTAAAACCTTACCAAGACGACCAACAAGACCCATCATATCGGGAGTAGCAATAACTACGTCGAAGTCGAGCCAGTTTTCGTTTTGGATTTTAGCAATCATTTCTTCTGCGCCGACATAGTCAGAACCTGCAGCGGTAGCAGCGTCTGCCTTGTCGCCCTTAGCGATAACTAAGGTTCTAACCTTTTTACCTGTACCGTTGGGAAGAACTACAGCGCCGCGAACCTGTTGGTCAGCGTGACGCGAGTCAACACCCAAACGAACGTGAATTTCAACCGTTTCATCAAACTTTGCAGTAGCAGTCTTAACAACCAATTCTGCAGCTTCGTTTACATCGTAAAGCTTACCGGTTTCAATAAGCTTAGCGGTTTCATTATATTTTTTACCGTGTTTCATTTTTTACCTCCAAGTGGTTAATCGGAATTTTCCTCCCACGAGAGAGAATTAATCTACAACCTCAATACCCATGCTACGTGCTGTACCGGCGATCATGCTCATAGCAGATTCGATAGAAG
>JAGAPJ010000061.1 GCA_017623315.1 Clostridia bacterium
GTGTGTGTTAAGGTTAGAAAACCAATCTTAAGCAAAATTGTAGGGGACGATGCCCACATCGTACCTCAAAAATATGGTAAAATAGTAGAAAAATATATTCGTAATGTTCCGGAAATAAGAAAATATATAATTATGCCGGACCATATTCATTTTATAATACAAATTGAAAACGGGACGATGTGGGCATCGTCCCCTACGAATAGAGTTGCAACTATTGTGCGGTCATTAAAAACCTTGACGACCAAAGAAATTGGCAAATCGATTTTTCAACGGTCGTATTACGACCATGTAATTCGTAATCAAGATGATTATAATGAAACGTGGGAATACATTGAAAATAACTCTAAAAAATATTTGTTAACAAAAGCCCAGGGCGGTTAAATTCCGTCTTGGGTTTTTGTAATATTTATAATGTGTATTTTGTTTTATGTAGGCACAAAAAATAACCGTACCCTTTTGGGTACGGTTATTTTTATTTAGAAATCAATTAAACAGAAACCAATTGATTATTTGTAAAATTCAATTGTGCTCATCTTAACACGCCAACCGCCTGAAACGGTAGTAAAGGCAATTGTCTTGGTAGAAGATGTATCAATTGTTATTACATCATATTCACCGTTTGCAGATTTCTTGGTTGTAGACTGTGTTGCACCACCATTGATGGTGAATTTACCGATATTTGATTTGTAACCTGCAATGTAAAGTTTTACAGATGTAACATCATTGGGAACGGTAAATGTAAATGTGCCAGCCACACTACTTGTACCAAGCTTTAAGCAAGCGTTACCTTTAGCATCGTATGAATTCTTATAAGCCTTGGTCATACCTGTTAAGCTTAATGTGTAGCCATTGTTGGTTTCGGTGTAAGATGTTGCTTCTGTACCGTCCTGGTTGGCTTCATTAGTTTTGGATGAATCATCAGTACCTAAGGTGAAGGTTGCTGCAAGTGAACCGGTAGGTGTAGAACCACCTTGGTCATCATCTCCTTCAGGAGCAGGAACATAACCATAAATGCGAGCATCTTTGATTTGTGCTCCGTTGTAGTTAGAAAGAACACCGTAAAGTGTAACAGTGTCGCCAACAACAGGCTTAGGATCTAAAGCTTCGTATTTAATGTCCTTATTGCCTTCGGAGTTGTACATACCATAAACGGTAAGGGTGTTACCTGCAGCATCAGTAATGGTGCCATTACCATATTTAGTTTGGGTAATAGCAGTAATCTTACCGGTTACAAGATACATTTCGGTTGTAGCGTCACCCTTGTTGGGTTGTGCTGCACCAATTGTATTAGCATCGGTAATAGATGTAGCGGCAATGTGTTCCATAAGCTTGGATTCTTTCATTTGCGGGTTATCATTATGATTACCAACAGTAGACATAATGATAATATAGTCACCAACCTGGGGCTTAACAGCTAAGCTGTCATATCTGATAGCACCGGTGCTATCATAAAGACCATAGGTATAAAGGGTGTCACCAAATTCATCAACAATAGTCAAATTACCATACTTGGTGCTGGCAATATCGGTAATTACACCGGCTGCATAGTATACTTCAGAAGTATATTTGCCTGTACCCTGAGCTTTGCCGAGTTCGTTAAGTGTTTTATTGGGAGTAATAGTGTAACCGCTTGCAGCAATCTTAATTTCAAATGTCTTGGTGTCGGTAAGAGTACCAAGAGTAAGTGTTGCAGTAAGTGTTACGGTTTGTTCTTCATCGCCAAGTGTAATGGTGAGCTTTCCACCGTTTACGGCTGCAGCAGTAGTATTGCTAGATGCCCAAGTAATTGTTACATCATCATAAATAGAGCCCTTTACAGCAAGGTCGATTTCAGCATTTGCAAAAAATTCATCTTCTACCTTAAGAGTGTTCTTTTCAGAAGCAATTTTATCAGCGGGTTTAATTGTACTGGTATCAACAACGGTGCCAAGGTGAGCAACGAAGTTGCCAGAGGCAATGTAGCTGTATTTGCTTGCGCTTAATGTGTCAAATGTATCGTAAGTACCAATGAATAATTTTTGTTCGCCAATTGTGAGAATGGGCGCATTTTCGATTGAAGAATCGAGCGTAAATACATTAGCTGGCTTATCGGTTGTTATAGCAACATTATATTTTGTAGAGCCACTAACTTCGGCAGAAACAATAGTGAGATATTTCTTTGTACCACCCTTTGTAAAGGTGAGATAGTAGCCACCTGTGGCTTCTTCAAGGTAAACATCAACAGCTTCGTTGGGATTTTCGGTTGTGGAACCATAATAGTCTCTAACAATTTCGCCCGAGAAGTAAAGAATCTTGCCGAGGTTGCCTTGTGTTAAGAAGAACTTGTAAGCTGTGCCGGGAACAGGGTTAGCTGCGATTTGTGCTGTAACAGCAGACTTCTTAGCAAGGTTGAATTCGATAGTCTTTGTCTTTACAACGGTGCCTAAGGTGAAGGTACCTGTAATGGAAGCCTTGGTAGCTTCAGCCTGAAGTTTAATCTTAGCCTTGCCGTCTTCAATTACGATAGCATCGCTGTTAGAAGCCCAAGTGATTACAACATCTTCATAGGTCTTGCCCTTTGAGGGAAGCTCAATGGTCTTGTCAAGAGCGATATCCTTATCGAACTTAACTTCGTCCATTTCAAGCTCAACCATCTGAGCGGGGGTTCTTTCAATCTTCTTGCCATACTTGAAGGGAGTATCAGAAACAGGGTTAAGATAGATAGCGCCGCTGTACATTACAACAACACCTGTAACATCAGCAGAGTAGCCCTTTTTCTTGCCGTGTTCAGAAATAATGTTTTTCTGACCAGCATCAGTAACGCTTACAGGACAGTCAGTAGCATATACGCGGAGGTAAGAGGTAAGACCTGCAAGTCTGAAGTTTAAGTACTGTGACTTTTCAGAAAGGTCTTGGTCGGTAATTTCAACGCCCTTAATGGTAACAAGCATACCAAGCTTGTCGGTTAATGCCTTATCCTTAAGAGTGGTTGCGTTCTTGTAAGTATTAGTAATGTCAAGGGGCTTAAGGTCAACAACATTTGTATCAAGAACATTTACAGAAGCGTCCTTAATTTCGTGTGTGCCTGAATAGATATCCTTAGTACCTGTAACAGATACTAACATACCCTTTTTAAGACCTAAGTCTTTAACAAGGTCCTTGCCGTCAGCCATTGAGTAAATGTAGTAACCACCTTCGTTGTTAACGTCGTGGAGGTAAAGTGTGTTGTACTTGTTGCCTTCAGACGGAGCATGAACAGCAGCAATGTAACCTTCAACTACAACAGCCTTGCCGGCTTCCATAGCCATATATTCTTTCCAGCTTGAAAGAACGTACTTAGGAACCTTAAGTTCAAATTCAAGGCTTGCGGTTTTGCCGTCGGGATCAGCAATGGTAGCGGTAAGCTTGTAAGCAATGTCTACCTTTGTTTTTTCGTTAAGGTCAATTTTAACCTGTTTGTTAGCCTCATCAGCTAAAACCTTAATGTCTTCACGGTCGGTTGTCCAAGTAACCTTGTAAACAACGCCACCCTTCATTACTTGTGAAACCAATGTGAAGTCAGCAGCGGTTTCAGTTTCGGTGAGGTATTTTTTGTACATGTTTTTGAGGTATGCAGCTGCATCTTCAACGTCATATACAACTTGTGTTGGGGTAGATTCATTATTATTGGGCTTTTCTTCCTTCTTGCCGCAAGCCGCAAAGCAAGTTAGGCAAAGAACAGCCGCAACAATGAATGCTAAAATCTTTTTCATTTGAAACTCCTCCTTATAATTTTATTAACGGATTTTTACGTCATCCATTGAAAGTAATATAATTTGGCACTTGCCGTCATAGGTGTCAACAACACCTTTAACGTCAATGGTTTTGCCTTCAAAACGGTTAGCCTTAATAACGTTACCGTTAGCGTCGGTCAAAACCTCGGTACGAACAACGATTTGTGTATTACCCGACTTGCAGGTAATGGTCATAGCGCCGTCGTGGTCACCGCCGTTGTGAGTGGTATAAACACTCTTAACGGTAAGATTTTTCATCGAAATTGTCGAGCCTATTGCAAGGCTTGCATAATCGAATTCTTTAATCTTTTCTTCTTCGTTTTCAATAACAGTTACCGAAACCTTGCCCTTGGCAAACTTTTCGGCACTTGTTTCAACAAAAGCAGCTTTTGCGCCTTCTTCAATAAGCATTACTTTGCTGGGGTCGGTCGGGTTCATCATATCATAGTCAAGGTCGGCTATCTGATATGAATCGCCTGCTTCGTAATACTGCATTGAACCAACGATTCTAACCTTATTGCCAGGCTGTAAAATATCGCCAAGGCCGTACTTAAGGTTAAAGCCGTAATAAACGGCAATACCGTGGTACATTTGGGTTTCTTCGTCGTAAGCTTCAACATAAACCTGCTGACCCTTATTTTTGGTGATAACACCTGTAAAGGCAACGGTTTTGTTAGTATATTTTTCGGGGTTGGCGCGAAGTTCTTTAAGAGTAAGCTCAATACAACCGCCATAGTAGAAATTGGGGTCCTTCTCGCCCGAATAAATATGCTTTTTATGTTCTTTAGCTTGGTCAATCGCCTTCATACCAATTTCACCGTATTTGGTGGAAGATGTAGCCGAAGCAATTGCAAGACCTTCCTGCAAAAGTTCAATGTTAAGGTTGCGGTATTCGCCGCCTTCTTCGTCTTGATACCAAACCCAAAGAAGATACCTTTCACCTGTCGAGTCAGCGTTCCAACCGCTGTCCTCACTTTCAATCATAATGCTTTTAGCATTTGAAAGCTTTTCTTTTGTGAAGTTTGAAGCAGTTTTGCCCCATTCTTCAATTTGGCCTGTTGATTCGGGGGTATTAACCGCAAGGTAACGGGCCTTAATTATGTCGCCGTTAAACGACGCATCATCAATGTAGAAGTGGGTAGTGTCACCGTCAATAAGCTGTTTAATTTTAACTTCAACAATTTTGTTGGCACCCTTTAAGTCAAGCTTCACTTCTGAAGCATAGTCAATAAATTTGCCGGTGCCCTTGTTACCTGCAGGCTCTTTATCGCCGCAGGCAACAAGTGAAGTTAAAACAACACATAACAGTAAAACTATCGCACTGATTTTTTTAATGTTGTTCATAATTCAAATCAACTCTTAAAAGTTATTAAGACATGTATTCGCATTCAGCAACAGCATCTTTAAATGCCTTGTCGATCATTGCGTCAACGTCCTTAGCGGTCTTGTACTGTACCATGCAGTACTGGAGAAGCTGACCAACCTGGTCACGAGCTTCAGAAGAACCGTTAAATGCAGGAGATACGAAGTATGCATCCTTCTGTTCAAGACAGGTCTTTGCTGAAAGTGCGGTAATGTTGTCGCCGCCGTTAGCGTTTTTGATAAACTGTGAGTATACAGGATGATCTGCAACAGATTCGATTACAGGAACGTAACCCGAAGTCATTGAGAATTCAGCCTGGAATTCAACGTTAGTGGTGAGGTACTTAACGAAGAGCCAAGAAGCGAGAACTTCCTGTTCAGTACCGTTGAAGATACAGAGAGAAGGACCCTGTGAAATAACCTTCTTGTTAGAAGCGTCAGCCTGAGGAATGGTGGTGATGCCTACGTCAAAGGGATATTTGCCGTTAGCATTCTTGGTGGGACGCTGATAAGAAGCACCTGCAGAAGAACCGATACACATGTAAGAACGTGCTTCACCAGCCTTAAGGTTGGTGAAAAGACCAGAGGTGTAAGAACCGTAGATTTCTTCAGTGGTTACATAGCCCTTCTTGTGCCATTCAGCAAAACGCTTAACGAAAGCTTGATTTTCTTTAGTGTTAAAGAGGAAGCGATCGCCGGTAGCTGAGGTGTAGGGGGTCTTTAACTGTTCGGTCATAGTGATGAACCAGTTAGCTTCTGAGTCATAGCCAAGAGGAATGCACTTGGGGTCAATTTTAAGGATTTTTTCACAAACTTCTTCCATTTCGTCCCAAGTAGTAGGAACCTTTAAGCCGTGCTGGTCGAAGAAGGTCTTGTTGTAGTAAAGAACTTCAGTAGATTTTGAAAGGGGAAGGGTGTGCATTTTGCCGCCTTCGAATTCTTTACCTTCCTGATAATAAGCGTCGATAAAGTCATCGATTTGTTCATCAGTAAAGCCAAGAATTTCGGTGGTGCCGTCAGCACGCTTAACTTCTGCCTTGCTGCTGATGATTTCATCAAGAGTTATAACAGCGCCTGCAAGGTTGTAAAGTGCAACGTGGTCGGGATAGCAGTAAGCAATGTTAGGCTGATTGTTAACGGTAAGTTCGGTTGCAATTTTGTCACGAACGTCGTCATAGCTACCTACCTGAGAATGTGTGATTTTGATGTTAGGATAAAGCTCGTTAAACTTTGTGATGTACTTTTCAAGTACTTCGCGGAGGTTAGCACCCATGGTGTGATAGAAGGTAAGCTCTACTTCACTGCCGTCATAGGTGGCGCCTGTGTTAAGTTCAAAGTTTTCCTGGGCTTTTTTGCCGCAACCAGCCATGCTGAAGCAGCTAAGAAGCAAGGTTGCAACCAAAAGGAGCGCTACAAGAGTTTTTTTCATTTGGTTTCTGTCCTTTCGAAAAATATTATATATGTGTTATGGTTAAAAGCAGGATTAACTTACCCAATATCGTCTTTCCTGCTTAAAATCCTAATAACCTAATTAGCCCTTAATACCGCTACGGGATACGCCCTTCATAATGTACTTGCGTAAGAAGAGGAATACCATAAACAAGGGGGCTGATACAATGGCAACCGCTGCCATTTGAACAGGGGTGTCAGGACGGTTATCAACCGTAACGCTAAACTTTCTTAAACCGTTGGTAACAAGCCAATAATTTTGACTGTCAGCAACAAGGTTAGGCCACATATATGTGTTCCATGAGCCCATCATTTTAAGAATGGTAATAGAAATAAGTGTGGGAAGCGCTAACGGAATCATAACCTTCCATAAATACTTAAGGTCGCTTGTGCCGTCAACCTTTGCGGCCAAATAAAGCTCGTTAGGTATTTGCATAAAGTTTTGTTTAAGTAAGTAAATGTAAAATACACTTACAAGGAAGGGAACAATCAAAACTGTAAAACCGTAGGTTTCAAGGTCTAACCAACCAAAGTCGTTAACGGTTTTATAGTTTGTGATGGTGAACAATTCACCGGGAATCATCATTGTTGCCAAAAGTGCCGCAAACATTGCGTTTTTGCCCTTGAATTCCAAACGGGCAAAGGCAAATGCTGAAAGCACTGTAATAACGAGTGACAAAATGGTGGAAACCACACCAACAAAAACGGTGTTACCGAAAAGTCTGCCCAAATTTGCGGTGTTGAAGGCTTCGGCATAGTTTGCAAAGTCAAACTCACGTGGGAAGAGGGTGGGAATGGTTAAAAGGTATTCATCTAAGGTTTTAACCGATGAAATAACCATCCAATAAAATGGGAAAAGAATAATAAATGCAATTGCAAAAAGAAACAAATAAAGGAAAAATTGGCTTACGACACGCATTATTTTTTGGCCAACGACTACCTTATGCATGTCCCTTTCTTGCATAACCTGTAAAGAAGAATTTTTAGACATTCAAAAGGCACCTCCTTAATAATGGGTCTTCTTCTTGCTGACATAAAGGTTAATCATTGTAACTACAAAGATTATGCCAAACAAGATAAGCGCCGCAGCCGATGCACGACCTTGCTGATTTTTAATAGAATCGTAAATATAACCAACCATTGTGTTAAGGCGGCCGTGGTCACCCGCGGGGCCCATACCAACGTCAAAAATACCAACAATGCTTGAATATTCCTTAAATCCGCCGATAAAGCCTGTGATAACAACGTAAGCAATCATCGGAGAAAGAAGTGGAACTGTAATTTTAGTTAGTACACGCCACTTGGGTGTGCTGTCGATTTTTGCAGCATCGTAATACTGCTTATTAACGCTTTGTAAACCGCCTAAAAGAATTAAAATCTTAAAGGGAAGCGCGTTCCAAACAATGTAAACAACCATAACGGTTATATTTGCCCAATAGCTCGAGCCTGCGTTTATCCAGTTGATAGGCTCAACACCGAACAAACCGAGAAAGTTATTAATAATACCTGCTGTGGTAATGATTTGTTCTTGTGAAGAAATGTTACCAACAATGTTAAACATTGCGGCAAATACCATACCGATAGCAATTGAGTTTGTAACGTAGGGTAAGAAGTAAATTGTTTGAAGCAATTTTTGGAAAGGCTTAATAGCATTAAGACAAACCGAAATTAAAAGTGCCAATATTGTTGAAAGTGGAACGGTAAGAACGCAAAGAAGCATTGTGTTCTTAAGGCAGGTGATAAAGCCCTTATAGCCGATAACATGTTGGAAGTTACCAAGACCGAACTTAAAGGTTTGACCGCCAAGCCCTGCAAGTGAGCTGTAATTTTCACTGAAAGCCATTATAAGAGTATTGATAATGGGCCAAACGGTGAAAACTAACAGCAATACGATAGCGGGGGAAAGATAAATCCACGCTTTCCATTGATGTTTATTTTCAACCATGTTTCATACTCTCCTTAAAAACAAATTCTTTCTTCAGTTTCTTTGTCAAAAATGAATACTTTATGAGGAATAAGTGAGTATGCAATGGTTTCCTGATCTTCGGCAATTGTTTTAACGTATTCAGAGCTTACAATTGAACGAATTACGGGGTTTAACGAAGCGGAGTTTGTTGAAACAATGCTTACGTCACGGCCCATAACTTCAACGTTGTTAAGCTTGCAGTTGAATTCGCCCTTGTCAGAAGGAACAAAGCCTTCGGGACGAATGCCAACGAAAACGTCTTTGTCTTCAACACCCTTTACATCTAAAACGGCGTCTTCGCCAATGTAAAGCTTACCACCGGATATCTTACCGTCAAATACGTTAATTGGGGGAGTACCAAGGAACTTAGCAACGAAAAGGTTTGTGGGGTCGTCATAAATGTCCTGAGGTTTACCAACCTGCTGAACAATACCAAGCTTCATAACAATAATCATATCAGAAATGCTCATTGCTTCTTCTTGGTCGTGGGTTACGAAAATAGTGGTAATGCCGGTTTCTTTTTGAATACGGCGAATTTCTTCACGGGTCTGCAAACGAAGACGAGCGTCAAGATTTGAAAGAGGTTCGTCCAAAAGAAGAATTCTGGGCATTTTAACAAGCGCACGGGCAATTGCAACACGCTGTTGCTGACCGCCTGATAATTCATTAGGCTTTCTTTCCATAAGGTCGTCAATCTGAACAAGACGTGCAACCTCATAAGCGCGTTCAATCATTTCGTTTTTGGGAAGCTTGTCCTTACCTGTAAGGTTTTGGAGAGGGAAAAGAATGTTTTGCTTAACAGTCATATGTGGATAAAGCGCATAGTTCTGGAAAACAAGACCAACACCTCTGTTTTCGGGAGAAACGTTTGTGACGTCTTCTTCACCGAAGAAGATTTTACCTGATGAGGCTTTCTGCAAACCGCTTATCATGTAAAGGGTTGTACTTTTTCCGCAGCCTGAAGGGCCTAAAAGTCCAACAAGCTTACCGTCGGGAATGGTAAGGGTAAAATCGTTTACCGCGATTACCTCTTCATTGGATTTTTTGTTTCGGCTGGGAAAGATTTTGGTTAGATTTTGCAATTCGACTTTCATAAACCGAACCTCCTTAAAAATGTTTGTATATGATTAATTTTTTTGCTAAATTAATTCAAAATTAATAGGGTGAACGTTCCACCATTTTGGCATGCTGCTCTTCTTTATACTTGATAAGTTCTTCCTCTGTGTCAAATATAAGCTGACTTGCAAGGTCGATTGTTACAGTGTCAGACAGTAAGTCGTGAAGTGCGGACCTTGTGCGGCGGGTAACGATAAGCGAAATAATTTGTGCAAGAAGTATAACACCAAGCATTAAAACACCAAAAACACCCGCACCCCCGAAAACGACCAAAATAACTGAGAAAACGGGAAGCATAATTTCGAAGGTGTATTTGCCTAAGATTGAACGGATAAATAACTGAACGGGTGTAATTTTTACACCATTTGTACGCATAACTGCGACACCAAAAATCTTTTTGCCGACAGTTTGCCCGTTTTTTAGGAACAACGGAACAATAAATTCCCAAACAAGCACAGCCAAAAGAATGCTTATGGCGGTAATAACCACAGTCAAGCTAAATATTAAGCCGTAGGTTTTAACCACACGCTCGTCTTTTTGGAAAATTTCGTTAGCGTCAGCATAAATTTGTTGTTCTTCCTTTGAAAGCTTTTCAAAATCTTCTGAAGAAATTTCAAGGTTGATATCATATTTTTCGGCATATTCGGTATAATAGCCTTCAGGCTTTGCAAGCTGACCGTCAAAGTTGCTTGCAAACGAAACTATTGTTGCAAAGCCGGTAATTAAAATTGCAACAATTATAAAGTCAAATAGCCAAGCCGAAAGCCTTTTAAAAAGCGACGGTTTTTGTAAGTCGTAAATCATTTAAAATTAACCCTTCAAAAAATGCTTTAAATATATAATATTTAAAGGCAAGAATATATGTGCAAACAGCACATTAATACGTATTATAAATCATAACACATTTTTCGGCAAAAAACAACCTTTTTTAATGTATATAAATTGAAATTTTATATTTTTATTTATATTATATATATTACTACGATTTTTCTTGACATACTGCCCATATCTATTATACAATAAAATATATGTAACTTAATTTTTAAGGAGAAAAAATTATGGAAATTAGTAAAATTTTAGCTAAATGCGACCATACTCTTTTAACCCAAACAGCTACTTGGGATGATATTAAAAAGATTTGTGACGATGGTATGAAATACAAAACTGCATCGGTTTGTATTCCTCCTTATTTCGTAAAAGAGGCAAAGGAATACGTTGGCGATAAATTAGCAATTTGCACCGTTATCGGCTTTCCTAACGGTTATAATACTACTGCAGTTAAGGTTTTTGAAACTAAAGACGCCATTGCCTGCGGTGCAGATGAAATTGATATGGTCATCAACATCGGCGCACTTAAAGCAGGTATGGATGATTTTGTTGTTGATGAAATTAAGCAAATTAAAGCTGCTTGCGGCAATAAAATTTTAAAGGTTATTATTGAAACCTGTCTTTTAAACGAAGACGAAAAGCTTCGTATGTGCAAAAACGTTACCGCAGCAGGTGCCGATTATATTAAAACCTCAACAGGTTTTTCTACCGCTGGTGCTACCCGTGAAGACGTTGACCTTATGGTTAAAAACGTTGGTGAGGGTATTCTTGTTAAGGCTGCAGGCGGTATTTCAGGCATTCAGGACGCTGAAGATTTTATTAATTTGGGCGCTGACCGTTTGGGTACAAGCCGTGTTGTTAAAGCAGTTCAGGGTCTTGAGGGCTCAGGTTATTAATTTGAAAGGAAGAAAATATTATGTCTACACCAACTCCTCATATTTCAGCTAAACCTGGTGATTTTGCCAAAACCGTTTTAATGCCTGGCGACCCGCTTCGCGCTAAATATATTGCCGAAAATTTCCTTACTGATGCCGTGCTTGTAAACAATGTTCGCGGCGTTCAGGGTTATACCGGTTTTTACAAAGGCAAGCGTGTTTCTGTAATGGCTTCTGGTATGGGTCAGCCCGCTATTGGTATCTATTCCTATGAGCTTTATAATTTCTATGACGTTGAAACAATTATACGTGTCGGCTCCTGCGGTTCTTTCTCGCCCGACCTTCACGCGCGTGATATTATTGTTGCTATGGGCGCTTGCACCAACGGCAACTATGCTTCGCAGTATAACCTCCCGGGTACATTTTGCCCCATTGCCGACTTTGACTTAGTTCGCCGTGCCGCTGACGAATGTGAAAAAGCAGGCGTAAACTACCGTGTCGGCAACATATTCTCGTCTGATATGTTCTACGATGATGCAAATTCTGGTATGCAGTGGGCAAAAATGGGCGTTTTAGGTGTTGAAATGGAATCCGCCGCACTCTACTGCAATGCCGCACGTGCGGGTAAAAAGGCACTTTGTATTTGCACAGTAAGCGATTCCTTCATTTATCCCGAAGAAAATACAACTGCTGAGGAAAGACAAAATTCCTTTACAAAAATGATGGAAATTGCACTTGAATTAGCGTAAAAAAGGAATTAAACTTATGTCAAAAAGAGTATTTTTAATAGTGCTTGACAGTATGGGTATTGGTGAAATGCCCGACGCTAATGAATGGAATGACGAGGGTAGCAATACCCTTGCAACAATTCGCAAGCACGAAGCATTTAACTGTCCTAATCTTGAAAGACTTGGCCTTTTTGCAATTGATGGTGTAGGCGGTAATACCGTGACACCCATCGGTGCTTATGCCCGTATGTTTGAAGCTTCAAAGGGTAAGGACACCACCATTGGTCATTGGGAAATTGCGGGCGTTTATTCACCCAAAGCCTTTCCGACCTATCCTAATGGCTTCCCCGAAAAAATTTTATCGGAATTTACAAAAAGAACAGGTCGTGAAATTCTTTGTAATATGCCATATTCAGGCACAGACGTTATAAGAGATTACGGTGAAGAGCATTTAAAAACAGGTAAGTTAATTGTTTATACCTCGGCTGACAGCGTTTTCCAAATTGCCGCGCATGAGGATATTGTTTCTATTGAGGAATTATATAAATATTGTGAAATTGCCCGTGAAATGCTTCAGGGGGAACACGGTGTTGGCCGTGTTATTGCACGCCCGTTTAATGATGTTTATCCCTTTAAGCGTACACCGCGCCGTCATGACTATTCACTTTTACCGCCAGAAAAAACAATGCCGTCTGTACTAAAGGCAAACGGCTTTGAAACAATTTCGGTTGGCAAAATTTTTGACATTTTTGCAGGTCAGGGCTTTACCGAAAGTAATCCGACCGTAAGCAACAATGACGGTATGGACAAAACTTTAGCTATAATGGACCGTGATTTTTCGGGCCTTTGTTTTACAAATTTGGTTGATTTTGATATGGTTTACGGTCACCGTAACGATATAGAAGGCTATGCTAAAGCAATGACTGAATTTGATGTTCGTTTAGGTGAGGTTTTAGAAAAGCTCCGTGACAACGATTTGCTTATTATCACCGCCGACCATGGCTGTGACCCCCAAACCCCTTCAACCGACCATTCACGTGAATACACCCCAATGCTTGCGTACGGTAAAAATGTAAACGCAGTTAATTTGGGCATTCGTGACAGCTTTGCCGATATTGGTAAAACTGTAGTAGAATGGCTTGGCGTAGAGGATAATGACCTTTTTGGCGAAAGTTTTTTGAAGGAGATTACAAATGACTGATAAGGAACTTATGGGAATTGCGGTTAAGGCACGCGAAATGTCATATTCACCCTATTCTAACTTTCGTGTGGGCGCCGCACTTTTGGGACTGAGCGGCAAGGTTTATACCGGCTGTAATGTCGAAAACGCGGGCTATTCACCTACAAACTGCGCTGAAAGAACGGCATTGTTTAAGGCAATAAGCGAAGGTGAGCGTGAATTTACCGCAATTGCCATTGTTGGCGGTCTTGGTGAAAGCATTAGCGAATTTTGTGCTCCCTGCGGTGTTTGCAGGCAGGCGCTTTCGGAATTTTGCGATAAGGATTTTCGCTTTATATTAGGTAACCCTAAAGAAATTAAGGTTTTAACAATGGAAGAAATTATGCCTTATTCCTTTGGAAAGGGAGATTTAAAGCTATGAGAATGTTTGACATAATCAAGAAAAAGCGTGACGGCGGCGAACTGAGTGATAAAGAAATAGCGTGGTTTATTGAAAACTACGTTAACGGTAATATTCCCGATTATCAGGCAGCCGCACTTTGTATGGCTATATATTATAAAGGTATGACCATTGACGAAACAACCGCTTTAACCTTTGCTATACGTGATTCGGGTGACACGCTTGATTTTTCAAATATTAACGGTCTTCGTGTGGATAAGCACTCAACAGGTGGTGTGGGTGACAAAACAAGCCTTGTTGTTACCCCAATTGTTGCATCTTTAGGTGTAAAGGTTGCCAAAATGAGTGGTCGTGGACTTGGTCACACTGGCGGTACAATTGATAAGCTTGAAGCAATTCCGGGCTTTCGTACTGATATTCCTACCGAAGAATTTGAAGAAATTGTAAATAACGTTGGCATTGCAATTGTCGGTCAAAACGCAACTTTAGCCCCTGCCGACAAGCTTTTATATGCCTTGCGCGACGTTACCGCAACGGTTGACAGTCTTCCGCTTATTGTATCAAGCATTATGGGTAAAAAATTAGCAGCCGATGACGACTGCATTGTTTTAGACGTTAAAACGGGTAGCGGCTCGTTTATGAAAACCGTTGAGGATAGCCAAGAGCTTGCACAGGTTATGGTCGATATCGGTCGCCGTGCGGGTAAAAAAATGCGTGCGCTTATTACTGATATGGATAGGCCCTTGGGTAACGCTATCGGCAACTCGCTTGAGGTTATTGAAGCAATTGAAACCCTTAAAGGTAACGGACCCGAGGATTTAACCGAGCTTTGCGTTGCTTTAGCATCACATATGTTATCACTTGCTGAAAAAGGCACTTTTGACGAATGTAAGGAAAAGGTTTTACAGGTTATTTCCGACGGTACAGCCCTTAACACCTTTGCAAATATGGTTAAGGCGCAAGGTGGAAATGCTGATTGGGTACTTAACCCCGAAAAATTCCCGAAAGCCAAGTACGAAAAACAGGTTATTAGTGAAAAGTCAGGTTATATTACCAGTGTTGATACCGAAGGCTATGGTATTGCAAGTCTTTTACTTGGAGCAGGACGCAACACCAAAGAAGACGTTATTGATTTTGCTGCAGGTATTTACCTTAATAAGAAAACTGGCGATTTTGCAAATAAAGGTGACGTTATTGCAACCCTTTATACCGAAAAGCCTGAAACCTTTGAGGCGGCTGAAAATTGTCTTATTGCGGCAACCATTTTAAGTGACGAAAAGCCCGCCGATATGCCTTTAGTATTAAGTGTAGTAGAATAAGGAAGTTTAAAATGGCTAAATTATATTTTAAATACGGGGCAATGGGGTCTTCAAAAACCGCAAACGCCCTTATAACAAAATTTAATTATGAGGAACGGGGAATGAAGGTTTGGTTGATTAAGCCTTCAATTGATGACCGCGACGGCGCAAATGCCGTAAAGTCTCGCATTGGTCTTTATGCCGAAGCGTATGTTGTTACACCTGATAAGGATTTAATTGAGGAATACAAAAATCACAGCGATATTAACGTTATTATAGCTGACGAATGTCAGTTTTTAACACCTGAACAAATTGACGGGTTGAGAACTATTGTTGACGAATATGATATTCCCGTTTTGTGCTTTGGTCTTCGCACTGACTTTTTGACACATTTGTTCCCGGGCTCGCGCCGTTTGTTCGAAGTGGCTGATTCTATCAGCGAAATTAAAACTATTTGCACCTGCGGTAAAAAGGCAATTATAAATGCCCGAATAGATGAAAACGGCAGGGTTGTAACCGAGGGTGACCAAATTTTAATTGGCGGTAACGATTCATACGTTGCAATGTGCCATAGCTGTTGGCAACAACAAATAAAAAAGCAAAAAGAAGGCAAATAACTTGAAAAAGAAAAGCTATTTATTTTTGTTTTTAGCGGTGGCACTTCTAATTTCAGCGGTGCCTGTTATATTAATACTTGGGTATTTTAACCTTATACCCAAAAAGAGCTATGCCGCTAAAGATTTTAACATTAAAACGGTTGAAAGCAAGGTCGATTTTGACGGTGACGGCATAGATGACTACCGTGATATAATGCTTGGTGCCCGTAAGGATGCTGAAAACCGCCCTAAATATAAAAGCGAATATTATAACGAAGCTTACCCACCTGATAATATAGGTGTTTGCACCGATGTTGTGTGGCGTGCCTTTAAAAATGCCGGTTATGACCTACGCGCAATGGTTTCAAAGGACATATTGGAAAATACAAAGGATTACCCAAATGTTCAAAATCCAGACGATAAAATTGACTTTCGCCGTGTTAAAAATTTAAGGGTGTTTTTTGATAAATACGCTACCGTTCTTACAACCGACACCGAAAAAATAGAGGATTGGCAACCCGGTGATATTGTGATTTTTAACGACAATAGACACATTGGTATTGTGTCGGATAAACGCAATCGCGACGGTAGGGTGTATATTATACATAACGGTGGTCAGCCAAATAGGGAAGAGGATTATCTTTCACGCGGTACGGTTGTTGCACACTACCGTTTTGATGCCTCAAAGTTAGATGATGATTTTTTAGAAAAATGGCAAAATTAAAAGAGGCAGTTATCTGCCTCTTTTTCTTATGGTGTCAATACATTCACGTATTTCCTTTTGTTGTGCTTTTGGTAAATTGTGATAAATTGTAATAATATTTTTTTCGGTGTTGCTTAAAGTGAAAGGAAGGTGATTTTTAGGTATTTCTTCTTTTTCGAGCTTAGACACTGACTGTGGACCGTAAAGTGTTTCTTCAAGTTTGTTAGGTGAATGAAAAGTTAGTATTGTGGAATTTTGTGGGGTTGCTTGTGTTCCATAAAAAATCAAATTAGGGTCTATTCCCAACTCGGCGGCAATTCTTAAAACCATATCGGCGCTTACATTGCCTTCACGTTCCATTTGTGAATATGTGCTTGTTTTAATTCCCAATTTAGCGGCAAGCTGACCTTGGCTCAACTTTTTTTCCTTGCGGTATTTGCGAATTCGTTCGTTAATAATACTTGGCATAAAAATCACCTTCTTTTTATAAATTCACTTGACGGCACAATACATAATTGGTATAATGACATATATGCTGGAGTGGCTCAGTTGGTAGAGCAGCTGATTCGTAATCAGCAGGTCGTGGGTTCGAGTCCCATCTTCAGCTCCATAAAACCGTTCTCGTACGAGGGCGGTTTTTGTTTTTCACAAATAACATTATTAATTATATGTTAATTGACAAAAAATGTCAAGAATATTATAAAATTTGTCGAAAACAGTAGAAGTAAAAGTAACAATTAGCTATACACGGTATAAAATATTTATATTTTGAATATTATGTGAGTGAATTTAGTCTAAGGGTGGTTTTGTGCTAAAAAAACGGTTGGCTTTACTTTTATCACTTTTCATAATATGTGCCTGCATTTATATTGCCGATGCAGGAATTTCGCCTGCGGTAGAGGTTTCGTCCCAAATAAGTCCCGCAAAAACTGTTATAATTGATGCAGGACACGGCGGGGAGGACGGCGGAGCTGTGGCGTTTGACGGTACCTTAGAAAAGGATATTAACCTAAAAATTGCCCTGCAAGCTGCCAAAGTCTTGAAACTTTACGGGTTTGAGGTTATAATGACAAGAGAAAGCGATACCTCAACCTCGACAGGAGAAAGCTTTATTAAGCGCGAGGATTTGGAAAATCGACTTAACTTAATGAAGAAAAACCCCGATAGCATTTTTGTAAGTATTCATTTAAACAAATTTACAACTTCAGCGGCAAAGGGGTCGCAGGTGTTTTACAGCAAATTTGAAAATTCAAAATTGCTGGGTGATTTAATTCAAAATTCAATAATTTTGAATTTGCAAAAAGAGAATAAACGGGTAAATAAGCAGGCAACAAGCAGTACATATTTATTGCACAAAGCAACTATACCCGCGGTTTTGGTGGAATGTGGCTTTTTAAGTAACGAAGCCGAGCTTACACGCCTAAAGGATAGTGCTTATCAAAAAAAGTTAGCTTTTTGTATAATTGACGGAATTTTACAATATTTTAAGGAGTCATAAAATGGCAAAATCAAAGGTCGTTTACGTATGTAGTGAATGCGGATATGAAACAGCAAAATGGATGGGTAAATGCCCGTCCTGTAATAGTTGGGGCACCTTGCAGGAGGATGTACGCGCAGATACCGCACCCTCACGTTTGGCGGCAGCGGTATATCAAAATCAAGCCTTCGCACAAACCTTAAGCGAAATTGACACCAATAAAGAGGTTCGCTTTAAAACCAATATGCGTGAATTGGACCGCGTACTTGGCGGAGGTATTGTAAAGGGCTCGGTTGTGCTTTTAAGCGGTGACCCCGGTATAGGTAAATCTACTATTCTTTTGCAAATGTGCCGTGCACTTCAAGATAAAATGCAGGTGCTTTACGTATCGGGTGAGGAATCAGCCGCACAAATTAAAATGCGTGCTGAAAGGCTTGGAGTTGGTGGAGAAAATGTTAAAATTATGACCTCAACCGACGCACAGTCAATTTGTGAATATATTAATTCTGCAAAGCCTGACATTGTTATGATTGATTCTATTCAAACAATGACAATAAGTGAAATTTCATCCTCGGCAGGCAGTATCGTGCAGGTACGTGAATGTACAAATATGTTTTTACGTACGGGCAAAAGTCTTGAAATTCCTGTGTTTATCGTGGGTCATGTTAACAAGGGCGGTGACATTGCGGGTCCTAAGGTTATGGAACATATTGTCGATACTGTGCTTTATTTTGAAGGTGAAAGAAATCAGTCCTACCGCATTTTACGTGCTATTAAAAACCGCTTTGGCTCTACAAACGAAATTGGTGTATTTGAAATGGCAGATAACGGTCTTCGCGAGGTGGAAAACCCGTCGGCACATTTACTTTCGGGCCGTATGGCTGACGTTTCGGGCACCTGTATAACCTGTGTTATTGAAGGCACACGCCCCATTTTGTCCGAAGTACAGGCGCTTGTTACAACAACCGGCTTTGGCAATCCACGCCGAGCCTCAACGGGTTTTGATTATAACCGTTTAAGCCTTATTTTAGCGGTTTTGGAAAAGCGTATGGGGCTTTATTATTCTAATTTGGACGTTTATCTTAATATAGTTGGCGGTATGCGTATTGATGAGCCTGCAGCCGATTTGGCAATAGCTTTATCACTTGTGTCAGGTATTCGCGATATTCCAATTGATGAAAAAACCGTTGCATTTGGTGAAATCGGTCTTTCGGGCGAGGTGCGCTCAGTTTCTCGCGCGGCATTCCGCGTAAATGAGGCGGCACGACTTGGCTTTACTAAATGTATTTTACCAAAAGCCTGTCTAAAGCAAATTACCGAATGTCCTGTCGGCATGCAGCTTATCGGTGTCAGCAACCTGAAGCAGTCTATCGCTGCCTTGGGGTAATTTCGCAATATAATAAGGGCAGTTGTGTTCGGTTGTATTAACATTACTGCAGCTTTCTAAACTGCAGTACCCGTCGTTTTGAAAACGGCAATTTTCTGCACATTGAATAATTCTCACAATATCACCCCTTATTTCTTAATATTGCATTTTATTGACTAAATTATTTTAAAGTGGTATAATAAACTTATGGAAAATTTAAATCTAGTAATTGGTAAAAAACTTTTATATCTTCGAAAAAAGAATAAGCTTACCCAAGCCGAGCTTGCTGAAAAACTTAATTATTCCGACAAGGCAATTTCTAAGTGGGAAAAGGGAGAATCTCTACCGCCTGTTGAAGTTTTTTATAACATAAGCAAGCTTTACGGTGTAAGTCTTGATTACATAATTGGGGACGAAACTATAGACCCGCAACCCATTAAAACCGATGATCGCAAGCGTATTTATTTAAACATTACGCATCTTGTGGTGGTTTCGGTTTGGTTTGTGGCGCTGTTACTTTTCGTTTTGTTCGATATTATTAGCCATACAAGTCAATGGATGGTGTTTGCTTGGGCGGTGCCCGCTACCTTCACGGTTGCACTTGTTTTTGACTGCATTTGGCATAAGCGTAAAGGTCTTTTTTTGCTTATATCATTACTTATATGGTCAATTTTGTTATGCTTTACCTTGCAGTTTTTAACCTTTAATATTTGGAAAATTCTTCTAGTAGGTATCCCTGTACAAATAGCAGTTATTATAGTTTCAAGAATGGTGAAAAAACAATGACCTTACATAACGATTGGGACGAAATTTTAAAGGATGAATGGCAAAAGCCCTATTTACAGGGGCTTTTTGCTTTTTTGCACGAGGATTATGACGCACATAGGGTTTACCCACCAAAGCGCGATGTTTTTAACGCTTTAAAATATACCTCGTTTAGTGATACAAAGGTGGTAATAATCGGGCAAGACCCATACCACGGTTACGGTCAGGCGCACGGGCTTTGCTTTTCGGTAAGACCGGGGGTAAAATTACCGCCGTCGCTTGTAAATATTTTTAAAGAGCTTGAAGATGACACGGGGCGAGAATTCACCAATAACGGCGACCTTACCTATTGGGCAAAGCAGGGTGTGTTAATGCTTAATAATGTGCTAACTGTTCGCGAGGGTCAGCCTCAAAGCCATAAGGATATGGGGTGGGAAAAATTTACCGACCGTATTATTGCTGAGCTTAATAAAAAGCAAACCCCTGTTGTGTTTTTGCTGTGGGGCAAACCTGCCGAACAAAAGGCCAGAATAATTACAAACCCCATACATAAAAAGCTTATAACCGTTCACCCAAGTCCGCTTTCGGCATATAGGGGATTTTTTGGATGTAAGCATTTTTCAAAAGCAAATGAAATTCTTATTTCAAACGGGCTTACACCTATTAAGTGGTAGGCGTTGACATTTTTTGTCAGAAATGTTATAATAATTACAATATTTTTTGAATATTGAGGTAGTTAAAATGAAGGATAAAGGCATAATTCGCGACGTTGATAAAATGGGACGTGTTGTAATTCCTAAGGAAATTCGCGACCAACTTAACATTAAAAGCGAAATTGACAGTCTTGAAATTTTAATGCAGGGTGATAATATCGTTTTACGCAAATATAGACCTGCCTGTTTCTTTTGTGACACATTAGAAGAAACGGTTAATTTTAACGGCTATAACGTGTGTGTAAATTGTATTGAAAAGCTTCAAAAATTAAAGGAAGAAATTGAATAATTCTTTTTAAGTTTTATCGTTTAAAAAACGCTTGACAAAGCGGTTTTTAGGTGATATAATTCGACTATATTATTATATATAATTAAATGCTTTGACGGAATTATTGTTTTTCCCACCCGTTAAGAGAGCCGTCGTTTTGGTGCAAGTGCGGTACGGTAAGAAAAAACAAGCCTCATTCCCGAGCAGAACGGCTGAACCTCAGTAAGCTGTTACGGCCTGCCCCGTTACCAAGGCAAAAGACTTGTTAGAGTCTTATTGAGTGACCGTTATATTTGACGGTAATCAGGGTGGTACCGCGAAAATTTTCGTCCCTGAGATTGTGAAAAAACAATCTCAGGGCTTTTTTAATTTTATTTTGAGAGGGAAAAATTATGAACATCAAAATTGCTGACAAAACATTAACTATGAAGGACCGCTTCAGTTTTAAGGAAAAAATTGAAATTGCGCGTCAGCTAGAAAAACTAGGTGTTTCGGCAATTGAAATTAGTAAAATGGAAAATACTAAGACTGACGCTTTGCTTGTTAAGACTATGGCGTATTTTGTTAAAAACAGCGTGCTTTCGGTAGCGGCTGTACCAACAAAGCAGGGAATTGACGAGGTGGCAAACGTTTTATCAACCGCAGCTAAACCCCGTATTAGAATTGAGCTTCCCGTTTCGGTTGTTGGTATGGAATATAGCTGTCACAAAAAGCCCGACAAAATGCTTATAATGATAAACGACCTTGTGGCTTATGCTAAGACTAAAATTGATGATGTTGAATTTGTTGCAATCGACGCTACCCGTGCTGAATTTGAATTTTTAAAGGAAGCAGTTGCAGTGGCTAAAAATGCAGGCGCAAGCTTAGTTACTATTTGTGACACCGCCGCTGAAATGATGCCTGATGAATTTGGTGCATTCGTTAACGAATTGCAGGTTGACGGTGTTGCTTGTGAAAATAAAAACGGTCTTGCAGTCGCAAATGCCGTTATGGCGGTTAAAAACGGTGCAAATACCGTTAAAACTGCTGTTTGTAATGAAATTTCACTTGAAATCTTTGCAGGTGTAATTAAAAACTGCGGTAACAACTTCGGCTTTTCTTCAAGTATTAAGTATACCGAGCTTAATCGTATTATAAACCAAATTAACTGGATAATGGGCAATACCAAATCGGCTAAATCGGCTGTTAAGGTATCGGATATGGAGGATGAGCTTTCGCTTGACCAAAACGATGACAAGCAAACCGTGTTAGATACTGTAATGCGTTTAGGCTATGATTTGTCCGAGGATGATGCAGCAAAGGTTTATGAAGAATTTTTACGTGTTGCTGCAAACCGCAAGGTCACCTCTAAAGAGCTTGATGCTATAGTTGCTACTGTTGCTTTACAGGTTGAGCCTACATACAAGCTTATAAACTTCGTTGTTAACAGCGGTAATATTATTACCGCATCTGCTCAAATTACAATGGACGTTAAGGGCGAAACAAAGCAGGGCATAAGCACAGGTGACGGTCCTATCGACGCCGCTTTCCATGCTGTTGAACAAATTATCGGTTGCCGTTACGAGCTTGACGATTTCCAAATTCAGTCAGTTACCGAAGGCAAGGGCGCTATCGGTCAGGCTGTTGTTAAACTTCGTGTAAACGGCAAGCTTTACTCAGGCAACGGTATCTCGACCGACATTATTGCAGCCGCTATTAAGGCTTATATAAATGCTGTAAACAAAATTGTTTACGAGGAGGCATAATAAATTATGAGATTATCTTTTTCAACAAAGGGCTGGCATGGCCGCACTTTTGATGATTTTTGCGATATAGCAGTTGATTTAAAATTCCAAGGTATTGAGCTTCATAATATACATAACGAGCTTTTTACCGACCGTGACGGCGCTTTTCAAAAGGCTACCGCGCCTAAAACCGTAAGAAAGCTTTACGAAAAGAAGCTTTCAATTCCTTGTATTGACAGTATTTGCAATTTGGCTGATGCTTCAAAAAAGGCTGAAACAATTAGTGAAATTACCGCTTGTATTGACATTGCCGCTAACCTTAACATTCCGTATATTCGTGTTAAGGCTTACGGCTTTAAGGATATCGAGTATATTAATTCCACAATTGCTGAAATTTTGCCACTTGCAAAGCAAAAGGGCAAGGTTTTACTTTTGGAAACCACGGGCGTGTTTGCAAACACCGCAATTTTGCGTGATTTGCTTGACAGCTTTGCCGATGATGCCCTTGCAGCGCTTTGGGATATGCACGCACCTTATTTTTATAACGGTGAGGATGCTGAAACCACCATTAAAAACCTTGGCGCTTACGTAAAGCAGGTACACCTTAAGGATGCGGTTAAAACCAATGACGGCATTGAATTTTGTCTTATGGGCGAGGGGGAAATGCCTATAAGCGATATGGTTTTGGCACTTCGTTCGGTTAACTTTGACGGCTTTATTTCGCTTGAATGGGTACCCGAGTGGTGCGAAGAAATTGACGATATGGAAATTGTTTTCGCACAGTTCGTTACCTTTATGAAGCAGTTCAGCGACACCTCAAAAAGCGATAATTCACTTTATTATAACCGTGCACATACAGGTGTTTACGTTTGGGAAAAGGACCGTCTTATCGACTGCACCTTCTCACAAATGCTCGACCGTATTGTTGAGGAATTCCCCGACCAATACGCATTTAAATATACTACTCTTGACTATACACGCACTTACAGTGAATTCCGTGACGACGTTGACAATTTTGCGCGTTCGTTGATATCACTTGGTGTAAAGCCCGGCACACACGTGGCTGTTTGGGCTTCTAACGTTCCGCAATGGTATATTACCTTTTGGGCTTGTGTAAAGATTGGCGCAGTTCTTGTTACGGTTAATACTGCATATAAAATACATGAGATAGAATATCTTCTCCGCCAGTCTGACACACACACCTTGGTTATGACCGAGGGCGCAAAGGACTGCAAATACGGTGAAATTATTGCCGAACTTTGCCCAGAGCTTGAAAATACAAAACCGGGCGAACCGCTTCACAGCAAGCGTTTACCCTTCCTTCGCAATGCTATTACCGTTGGCTATAAGCAAAAGGGTTGTCTTACTTGGAACGACGCGGTAGAGCGTGCAGGTCAGGTGCCCCTTTCCGAAGTGTACCGTATGGCAGCTAAGGTTGACAGGGACGACGTTTGCAATATGCAGTATACCTCGGGCACAACAGGCTTCCCCAAGGGCGTAATGCTTACACATTATAACGTTGTTAATAACGGTAAATTTATCGGTGACCAAATGGAGCTTTCCACCGCCGACCGTATGATGATTCAGGTGCCTATGTTCCATTGCTTCGGTATGGTGCTTTCTATGACCGCTGCAATGACACACGGTGCTACAATGTGTCCGCTTCCTTATTTCTCACCTAAATCGGCTTTGGCGTGCGTTAATTCGGAGCACATCACAACCTTTAACGGTGTTCCTACAATGTTTATCGCTATGATGGAGCACCCCGACTTTGCAAAGACTGACTTTTCTTATATGCGTGTTGGTATTATGGCAGGTGCGAACTGCCCTGCCGACCTTATGAAGCGCGCAACAGTTGATATGAATATGCGTGAAATCGTGTCGGTTTATGGTCAAACCGAGGCTGCCCCCGGCTGTACTATGAGCCGTTATTACGATAGTTTGGAGGTTCGCACCGAAACGGTTGGTAGTGCTTTTGCAAACGTTGAATGTAAAATTATTAACCCCGAAACAGGGGAGGACTGCGAAAACGGTGTAAACGGCGAATTTGTTGCACGAGGCTATAACATAATGAAGGGCTATTACAAAATGCCCAAGGCCACAGCCGAGGCTATTGACAAACAGGGATGGCTTCACACAGGCGACCTTGCCTGCAAGGACGACAACGGCAATTATCGCATAACAGGACGTCTTAAGGATATGATAATCCGTGGCGGTGAAAATATTTATCCTAAGGAAATTGAAGAATTTATTTACACCTGCCCCAAGGTAAGCGACGTTCAGGTTATCGGCGTGCCTGACGAAAAATACGGTGAGGAAATTATGGCTTGCATTATCCTTAAGGAAGGCGAGCAAATGACTGAGGATGAAATGCGTCAGTACATTGCCGACCATATGGCAAGACATAAAGTGCCGAGATATTACGATTTTGTGGATTCATTCCCAATGAATGCCGCAGGTAAGATTTTGAAATATAAAATGCGTGAAAATGCAGTTAAAAAATTAGGACTTTAAGGTGACTTTTTAAAAATGGTAAACGGAATAAAGGTAATTGACGCGCACTGTCACATTTACCCCGAAAAAATTGCCGAACGTGCTGTAGCAGGGACTGACAATTTTTATAAATGTCAGTCTTTTTGCAAGGGCACGGTTAGTGATTTGCTAAATGAGGGCGGAAAAGCGGGGATAGACCATTTTATTGTGCAGTCGGTTGCCACAACACCAAAGCAGGTAAAAAGCATAAACGAATTTATTGCAGGGGCGGTAAGCGATTCAAACGGTAAAATGACAGGGCTTGGCACCCTTCACCCTGACAGTAACGATATTAAGGGCGACGTTAAGCATCTTGTCGAGTTAGGGCTTTTGGGCGTAAAGCTTCACCCGGATATACAGGCGTTTAAAATTGATGATTACCGTTGTTTAAAAATTTATGAGGAGTGCGAAAAGCAAAACCTTAAAATTTTAATGCACACGGGTGATAACCGTTACGATTATTCTAACCCTAATCGCTTATTGCCGATTTTAGAAATTTATAAAAATTTGACTATAATCGGCGCACATTTCGGCGGTTGGTCAATTTGGGATACTGCACCCGACATTTACGCGGGTATTCCAAATTTTTACGTTGACTGTTCATCAAGCTTTCCGTGGATTTCTAAAGAAACCGCTTATAAAATTATAAAAAAATATGGTGCTGACAAGGTTCTTTTCGGTACTGATTATCCAATGTGGTCACCGACTAGTGAAATGGAATATTTTTTGTCGTTACCACTTGAAAAAAACGAAATTAGTAGTATACTTAATATAAATGCAATTAATATTTTTAACTTGGAGGGAAAAATATGAGCGAATTTAAAATGGGCACCAAATGTGTTCAAAGCGGTTACACCCCTAAAAACGGTGAGCCCCGTCAAATTCCTATATATCAAAGTACCACTTATAAATATGATACAAGCGAGGATATGGGCAAGCTTTTTGACCTTGAAGCAAGCGGTTATTTTTACGCACGTCTTCAAAATCCCACTTGTGATATTGTTGCTGCAAAAATTTGCGAAATGGAAGGCGGCACAGCCGCAATGCTTACCTCTTCAGGTCAGGCTGCTTCCTTCTTTTCAATTTTCAATATTGCAGGCTGTGGCGACCACGTAATTGCTTCTTCAGCGATTTATGGCGGTACCTATAACCTTTTTGCAGTTACCTTAAAGAGAATGGGCATTGAGTTTACTTTCGTTGAACCTGACTGTACTGAAGAGGAATTGCAAGCTGCATTTAAGCCTAACACTAAGGCAGTTTTTGGTGAAACTATTGCTAACCCCGCTTTAAATGTTATGGATATTGAAAAATTTGCAAAGGTTGCACACGCAAACGGCGTTCCGCTTATTATTGATAATACCTTTGCAACACCCGTACAATGCCGCCCGTTTGAATGGGGTGCCGATATTGTTATCCATTCAACAACAAAGTATATGGACGGTCACGCAAGTGCTGTTGGTGGCTGTATAGTTGACAGCGGTAAGTTTGACTGGACTAAATATCCCGAAAAGTATCCGGGTCTTTGTACACCCGATGAAAGCTATCACGGTGTTACCTATACCGAACGCTTTGGCCTTGAGGGTGCTTACATCACAAAGGCTACGGCACAGTTAATGCGTGACTTTGGCTGTTGCCAGCAGGCACAAACCGCCTACGTTTTGGGTCTTGGTCTTGAAAGCTTGCATTTAAGAATTAAAAAGCACGCCGAAAACGGTCTTGCAGTTGCAAAAGCCTTACAGGCTGACGACCGTATTGCTTGGGTACGCTTCCCACATTTAGAAGGCGATAAAAACTACGACCTTGCAATGAAATATATGCCTAACGGCGGTTGCGGTGTTGTTAGCTTTGGCGTCAAGGGTGGAAGAACCGCTGCTGAAGCCTTTATGAAGCAGTTAAAATTGGCTTCAATTGCCACCCACGTTGCCGATGCACGTACCTGTTGTCTCCATCCCGCTAATGCTACCCACCGTCAAATGAACGATGATGAATTGGCAGCAGCAGGCATTACACCCGACCTTATCCGTTTTTCTTGCGGTATTGAGGATGCGGAGGATATTATTGCCGATATTATGCAGGCACTTGATAAAATTTAATTTGAAAGTTAGGATAAAATTATGCCGATAAGAATACCAAACGATTTACCGGCCGTTAAAACCTTAAATGATGAAAATATCTTTGTTATGACCGAAACTCGCGCCATTACACAGGATATTCGCCCCCTTAAAATTTTGCTTTTAAATTTAATGCCTAAAAAGATTGAAACTGAAACACAGTTATCACGTCTTTTGGGCAACTCGCCCTTGCAGGTTGAGCTTGAGCTTATTCACACAAAAAGTCATAAGTCCAAAAACACCCCTGCCGAGCATCTTTTGGCTTTTTATAAAACCTTTGATGACGTAAAGCACAAAACCTTTGACGGCCTTATTATAACTGGTGCGCCTGTTGAAAATATGCCTTTTGAAGAGGTTACCTATTGGGAAGAGCTTTGCGAAATTATGGAATGGAGCAAAACCCATGTTCATTCCACCTTCCATATTTGTTGGGGTGCACAGGCAGGGCTTTATTATCATTTTGGTATTGATAAGAAGCCTTTAGACAAAAAAATGTTCGGTGTGTTCAAGCACAAGGCCGATTATAAAAAATCTATCCTGTTCCGTGGCTTTGACGACGAGTTTATGGTACCACATTCACGCCACACTACCGTTGATATTGAAGATATTAAAAAGGTACCTGAAATTAAAATTCTTGCCTCCTCTGAGGAGGCAGGGGTTTACGCTATGGCAACGGCTGAAGGTAAACAAATTTTCATTACAGGTCATTCGGAATATGATGCAAACACACTTGCAAACGAATATTTCAGGGATTTAAATGAAGGTAAACCAATTGAAATACCTAAAAATTACTTCCCCGACGATAACCCCGAAAACGAGCCTGTTGTAACCTGGCGTTCACACGCCAATTTGCTTTATAGCAATTGGCTCAACTATTTTGTATATCAAACCACACCTTATGATATTGAGCAAATAAAATAAAAAAACCGTCCTTTAAGGACGGTTTTTTACTTATAAGGGTTAGGATTATTTGTAAGATTTAAGATATAATCGGCTGAGGTGCCGTAAAGCTTCGCTAGGGAAACCACAAATCTTGTTGGAATTTCACGTTTGCCAATTTCATAATTACTATATACCCGTTGGTCAATGCCTAAATAAGCAGCAACTTGCTTTTGAACTAAATCTTTATCCTCGCGTAAATCTTTAAGTCGTCTATAATACATATTAATCACCATATTTTAGTATATGTACTATCAAAAAATAGTATTGATTTTACTATCAAAACATAGTAAAATATTAAAAAGAGGTGGTTGTATTGAAACTTTATGATAGGGAGGATGCGTGCCGTTGTGTGTATTGCGAGAATTATCTACCCGTAACGTATCAAAATGATATTTTTGTTTTAGAAAGAGGTATTTGTCGTATACATGATATTCTCCGCAAACCCGAATCTCCGATATGTGATGATTTTATTATATTTTCTGGACTCCATACAAAAAAATGGTATCCCAAAAAAGATTTATAATTTAATATAAGTAAAAAACCACCCGTTTGAACTTGTCAAGTAAAAGTAGACAGTGAAAACCACCAATTATTCAAACCCTTGTTCAATTCTATATTGAACAGGGGTTTTGTAATTTAGTTTGTAAGATAATCTTTCATTGTTGAAGTAATGAACATACTTTTCAATGA
>JAGAPJ010000062.1 GCA_017623315.1 Clostridia bacterium
ACAACCACACGGGGATACTTATAAGGCGCTGTGTGGGTTTTAACATAGTTTTGAATTTCTTTTTTAAGCTCTTCCGTGGGCTCGGTTCCGTTTACAAGCACAATGCTCGCCTTTACAACCTGACCTCTTACTTCATCAGGAGCGGCAGAAACACCACATTCCAAAACGTACGGAAGTTCCATAATAACGCTTTCAATTTCAAACGGTCCTATACGGTAGCCCGATGACTTAATAACGTCGTCAACACGACCAACGTACCAATAGAAACCGTCTTCATCACGCCAAGCGGTATCACCAGTGTGGTAATAATCCTCGCACCAGGTTTCCTTGGTTTTTTCTTCATCACCATAGTAACCAACAGCAAGACCGCAAGGACGACCGTTTCTGATATCAATAACAATTTCGCCTGTTTCACCAACGTCAACGGGGTTGCCATCGGAGTCAACAATTTTAACGTCATAAATTGGTGCGGGTTTACCCATTGAACCAATTTTATGCGGTGCGCCAACAAGGTTACCGATAATCATTGTGCTTTCGGTCTGACCAAAGCCTTCAAGAATTTGAAGACCTGTTGCCTTTTCAAACTGACGGTAAACCTCGGGGTTAAGGGCTTCACCTGCAGTGGTCATATGCTTAACTGAAGATAAATCGTACTTTGAAATGTCCTGCTTTACCATCATACGAAGCATTGTAGGCGGTGCGCAAAACGTAGTGATTTTGTATTTTGCAAACATTGGCAAAATGTCAGCTGCGTCAAAGCGGTCAAAGTCATAAACAAAAATTGCCGCTTCGGCTAGCCACTGACCGTATAATTTACCCCACATTGCCTTTGCCCAGCCTGTGTCGGAGATGGTAAAGTGAAGACCTTCTGGGTCAACGTCATGCCAATATTTAGCAGTATGGAAATGACCCAATGGGTATTTATAGTTATGAGCCGCAATTTTGGGATAACCGCTTGTACCCGATGTAAAGTACATAAGCATAAGGTCGTCACCGCAGGCGGTGTCTTCTGTACGGTTAAAGTGTGTTGAGAAGAGCTTATATTCTTCATCAAAATCGCGCCAACCGTCACGACTGCCGTTAACGATAAGCTTATTTTTAAGGCAATCGCACTTTTCGACAGCTAAATCAACCTGATGGGCGGTGTCACCGTCAGCAGTACAAATAATGGTGTTAACACCTGCCGAATTAAAGCGGTATTCGAAGTCGTGCTCCTGCAACTGATTCGTTGCTGGAATTGCAATTGCACCCAACTTATTAAGACCAATCATTGCAAACCAGAACTGGTAATGGCGTTTAAGTACAAGCATTACCCTGTCGCCCTTTTTAATACCAAGCGATTTAAAATAATTTGCACAGCGGTTAGATTCCTTCTTAACATCAGAAAAAGTAATAGCGCGTTCGGTGCCATCCTTTGAGATATGCATAAGGGCAAGCTTTTCGGGCTCACGCTTTGCAAGGGCGTCTACCAAATCAAAACCAAAGTTGAATTTTTCGGTATTTTTAAAGGTAATTGAGGTGGGTGTGCCGTTTTCGTTTTCAACAATATCAATATACTTGCTGTAAATGCGTTCACTTCTGTCCTTATGTTCACGCTTGGTAAGCGGAACATTAGCAAGAGGCTTATAGTCTTCAGCTAATTCGGGTATAGGCTCACCTGTGGGATTTAAAACGATAGCGTAGAAGGTACAATCCTCACCGCCGACAGCAATCATACCGTGTGGGGTGTTACTGTCAAAGTAAATGCTGTCCCCTGGGCCTAAAATTTCAGCGTGCTCGCCAACCTGAACCTTTAAGCGACCGCTTATAATAAGGTCACATTCCTGACCTGCGTGGGTAGTAACCTCAATAGGCTTGTTTTGGGCTTCCTCGCTGTAAACGCTTTTAACGTAAAGCGGTTCAGCGATACGGTTTTTAAAGGCGGAAGCCAAGTTATAATAGGTCATACCGTGCGCTTTTTCAATGCGCTGACCTTCACCACGGCGGGTTACGGTATAAGACTTAAGACGTGGGCTGTAGCCTTCAATAATATCGGTAACGTCAACGCTAAAAGCATTTGCGCAACGGTAAATAAAGGCAAAGTGAAGATCGCTTTGACCGTTTTCACAAGCAAGATACTCTTCCTCGCTTACCGCTGTTTTCTTAGCCATATCACTAATGCTAAGACCCATAATTTCACGCAGTTCTTTAATACGACCCGCTATTTCCTTGATTTTAGAATCAAGTCCCTTTGTGTTTTCCATCATTTCCTCCGTTTCGGGCGAAAAAATCAAAAATACTCGCCCCAAAGTTATGACTTTGAGACGAGTAGAAAATTCATACCCGCGGTACCACTCAAATTGCAGTAATACTGCCACTCTTGGAATCAAACAATTCCTATGCATTTACGCAGCAATCACGAAAGGGGTCTACTAACAAATGCTTTCTTCCCTTCAGCTCAGAAGCTACAAACACAAAACACACATAAATGACTTGCACCAACCGTCACTTCTCTAATATGTATTATTTTGCGCACTCTTCGTCAACGCTTTTTATATAATATATCACAACTTTAAAAAATTGTCAATAAATATTAAAGCTTATTACGCTGAATTTTTCCGCTTATGGTCTTGGGTAATTCATCGCGGAAAACAACCACACGGGGATACTTATAAGGCGCTGTGTGGGTTTTAACATAGTTTTGAATTTCCTTTTTAAGCTCCTCTGTCGGCTCGGTGCCCTTGGTAAGCACAATGCTTGCCTTTACAACCTGACCTCTTATTTC
>JAGAPJ010000063.1 GCA_017623315.1 Clostridia bacterium
ACAAGCAAAACCTCAGCCGCATTGCAAACTGACGGGCGGCTTGTTTTTGCATTATCAATAATCTTAAGCGCCATATCGATATCAGCAGTTTTTTCAACGAAAATATGACAAATACCCGTGCCTGTTTCGATACACGGCACCTTGGCATTTTCAACACAAGCCTGAATTAAACCCTTGCCACCACGTGGAATAAGCACGTCAACAAGCCCACGTGCTGTCATAAGCTCATTTGCGCTTTGGCGGGTTGTGTCTTCAACTAGGTTTACATAATCACTATTTATGCCGCATTCCTCAAGACCTTTTTTTAGGGCGGTTACAATGGCTTTAGCCGAATTAAAGGCTTCCTTACCGCCACGAAGTACACAAACGTTACCGCTTTTAAAAGCCAAAGCGGCGGCATCACTTGTAACATTCGGTCGGCTTTCGTAAATAATTGCAACAACACCAATAGGTACCGCAACCTTATTTACAACTAAACCGTTAGACAAAGTATGTGTACTTAAAACCTTGCCTACGTTATCAGGCAGGTCGCGAACATCCTCAATTCCCTTTGCCATTGCTTTAATACGGTCAGCGTTTAACATTAGGCGGTCAAGCATTGTGTCGCTAATTTTGCCCTTTGCATTTTGCATATCAACTGCATTTGCTGCTAAAATATCATCGGTTGCTTCAATCAACGCCTTTGCCATTACGGTAAGGGCGTTATTTTTAATATCGGTCGGCAAAGCGGCATTAAGGGACACCGCTTTTGCTTTTTTAAGTATTTCTAAAGTTGTCATTACTTTTCACCTATAAAACGGGTGCCAACGTCTTTACCGTCGACAATATCATAAAGATGTGATGGTGTGTCACCGTTTGCAATAACCATATCAATACCCTGCCTTGTAACGATTTTAGCCGCCTTAATTTTAGTTGCCATACCGCCCGTACCAAGACTGCTTCCAACACCGCCAATCATAGCTTCAATATTTTCATCAATCTTTTCAACCTTATGCAAAAGCACTGCATCGCTGTTTTTATGCGGGTCAGCGGTGTAAAGACCGTCAATGTCAGATAAAATTATAAGCAAATCAGCCTTAATGGCGGTTGCGACAATTGCGCCCAAGGTGTCGTTATCGCCAATTTCAATTTCAGCGGTCGAAATCGAGTCGTTTTCATTAATAATCGGTATTACCGAAAGCTCGAGTAAACGGCACATTGTATTTTCAAAATTCTTACGGCGAATATCGTCGCCAACGTCCTCACCAGTCAAAAGAATTTGGGCTACAGCATGGTTATACTGCGAAAACAAACGGTCGTATGTATACATAAGTTCACATTGACCGACAGCGGCCGCCGCCTGCTTGGTAGGAATATCCTTAGGCTTTTCGGAAAGCGAAAGCTTACCAACGCCCATACCAATAGCGCCCGACGACACTAAAATGACTTCATTCCCTGCATTTTTAAGGTCGCTCATAACCTTACACAGTTCTTCTACCCTGTGAATGTTAAGAAGCCCCGTTTTGTGTGCTAAGGTTGAAGTGCCTATTTTTACAACAATACGCATTTTAAAAATCCCCTAATTAAAGAGTTGCGGCCATAACCGCTTTAATGGTGTGCATACGGTTTTCAGCCTCGTCAAATACAATTGACTGACTGCTTTCGAAAACCTCGTCAGTAACTTCCATTTCGCTTATGCCAAATTTTTCACCAATTTGCTTACCAAGTGTGGTTTTAAGGTCGTGAAA
>JAGAPJ010000064.1 GCA_017623315.1 Clostridia bacterium
AATGTATAAGAATTTGTTCCATGAATTTGAATTGGATATTATGGCGGCTGAATGCTGGACTGCAACCCCCATAATGTTTAACGGCTTAGCCCCCTACGCAGTATTTGGTGCTTTGAATGATTTGGGATATATGATTGCTTGTGAAAGCGATATACATTCCGCAATGACAATGGCAGTTTTAAAGGCTGCAACATTAGGCGAAGGTAAGCCACTATTTGGTGAGTTTACAGTAAGACACCCCGAGAAAAAGAATGCTGAGCTTTTGTGGCATTGCGGACAGTTCCCACTTTCTCAAAAGGCGGACGATTGTGAAGCTTGCCTTGTTAATCAACGTGAATGGTTCAGAGGTAAGGATGGTACATATACAGTTGCGCGTATTGACCAGGAAAGTGGCAACTATATGCTATTGCCTATTACCTGCAGTACAACCGAAGGCCCAAAAACTAGCGGTACATATATCTGGGGCGAGTTTGAAGATTTGCCCAAAATTGAAAACCGCTTAATGCAGGGACCGTACATTCACCACTTCATTGAAATTGAAGGGGATTATTTGAATGAATTGGAAGAATTTTGTAAATATGTTCCCGGTTTAAGCTTGGATAAAACAATTAACTGATGGTAACGGCAGAATGGCAAGACTTTGGCATACTGCAATTCTTACCCAATGGAAACCTATTTTTGAATTTATATCTATTGAAAGTCAAATTGAAAAATTTCAGGATGGCTATTATAATGCTATAGCGCAGTGTCATATTGACGGGACAAGTACTGTATTTATTGAGTTTATATTAGAACAAATTAGTGCGGTATTAAGCGAAATTTTAGGCCTTGCAGGTGATTCTACCGCAAATCTTTCCGAGTATGTAAAAATGTTACTTTCGGTCATGGAATATGATACCCCATATACTGCAAATGCGATTTTGGATTTGTTAAAGCTTAAGTCTAAAGAAACGCTTCGTAAAAATTATTTAAACCCTGCGCTTGAAGAGGGTTTGGTTAAAATGACATTACCCGATAAGCCCAATAGCAGAAATCAAAGATATATTAAAATTAAAAAATGATTTGCTATAATTTTCTTGTAAGTATGACAATATAGTGACAACAAAAATCTTGCCAACTCATAATTTATGGATAATGTGAATACTCTGAATAATGCATGTCAAAACGCTTAAACTAATTTGTTTAAGTTATAAAAATTAGAATTGAATTTGAATAAAGCTTTTCTTTTGGGGTAAAGTGAAATATCCTCAAAACAGGCAAAAAGGTTAAAAATAATAAATCTAAAGAACTTATGTAGCATTCTATTTTGTGTTACATAGGTTCTTTTTTATTTTAAGATAACAAAAAATTTAACTACAGATAAAACAGAGTTCTTGAAATGTTTAAATTAATATTGTAAAATGAATATGGTAACAATTTGGTTTGGGAGGGTTTTGTATGGGTGAACTTTTTAAAAATAAAAAAATAAACTCGCCGATTGGAATATTTTTTCAAATACCCGTGTTTATTATAGCGGCCTTTGGCTTATATGAATTAATAGAAAAAATTTATTTCAGCCTTACCCAATTTAATATGTTGGAACCACCATCATTTGTAGGCTTTAAAAATTACTTAAGCATTTTTAAAGATGAAGTGATTCTTAAATGCTTAGGAAATACGGTTATTATGGTTTTTATTGTTGCGGCGTTGCTTTTTTTAACGGCGGTTTTACCTGCAATTTTTACAGCAAGGCTTAAGCTGCCATTTGGTCTTGTGGTTATGGGCGCATTTTCGTTTATAAGCCTTTGCACCATGTTTCCGAATTCTTTAAAAATATTTTTTAGTTCAGACAGTTATGGAACGTTAAATTCTATACTATTAAGCGCATCACTTATAAACGAGCCTATATTATTTATACAAACCTACGCGACATTGTTTGTTGTAACGGTGCTTTGGCTACATTGCCTAGCGCCTGTGTTTTCAATTACATATATTGCCGCCAGAATGAAGCACAGCTTTTTAGGTAGTGCAATTGCGGTTTGTTTAATTCCAGTTTTTATGTATAACGGCGGTGGGATTGCAACCAGTATTGTTGACTACCCCACAAACAATTACACTGCTGATTGGCTTTATACGATTTTTCAAGATTTTTTAACTACAAGGCATGATATGGGTCTTGCTTATGCAATCCTGTCTACAGGGCTTATAATGCTTGTTGTTTGGTGTGTGGCGGTTTGTGTTTTAGCTTTAGGTCTTTGGGCGCTTTTCAAAAATATTAATTCAAATTCTTCGGCGTTTAAGGTTATAGGCTATATAGCCTTTGTTACAGCCTTACCGTTATTCTTTTTGGCTTTTGCTTTTGTAACAATGTATTTTTTAAAAGCACTTATGCCGATTGAAGAACTTTTCACTTTCCCACCAAGCATTTTCCCCAAGCGCCCAACCCTTCAAAATTTTTATGATTTAATTACATTAATGTCAAACAGTGCGGTTCCGTTTTTGCGGCATATAATAAATTCATTATTTGTTGTACCACTGCTTATCCTGCCTGTATGCTTATTTGTTGCTTTACCGTCGGGCATAGGGTTTGGCTTGTTTAAAGCATTTAAACATCAAAAGCTGTTGTTGCTTTGCTTTATACCGTTTTTATTCGCCTTTGGTTATTTAACTTACAGCAGGCTTGGAATAATTGATACCTATACGGTTTATATGCTGGACTTTTTATCAAGCTTTGAATTTATAATTGCGGTGTTCTTGGTGTATCTTACAGTAAAGCTTGTATTTTATGACCGAAAACCGCGCATAAGCGGAATTTTGCTTGGCATTTTATTTGTGCTGACTTCCTTTAGCGCAATAGGTGTAATTAGGGGATTGTGGTATAACAGTAACGGCGCAATATACAACGAGCACCTGAAGATTTGGCCGTATATGTCCACGGTTATTTCATCAGGAGGAATGGCAAGATGTGGTGTTGCCGCTGCGAATGATATTTTAATGCTTTTTGCAACGGTTACCGCTGTGATTATTCCAATAATTTTGGCGGTTATACTTTATGTTTTATATCGTAAAAACACTAAAAATTTAACAAAAATTCAATAATAAATTCTTTAACCGACCTGAAAATAGGTCGGTTATTTTTTGTAAAAAACGATACTTTGGTTTACAAAATAATTTTATTTTTCTTTATACTTAATAAGCCGAAATATATATGCGCGTGAGGGAGGGCGTATTCGGTAAAAAAGTAAAGGAGAATTAAAATGATTAGTGTTGAAATTTCAGATGACGGCGGTTTGGTAGTGATAAACGGTACCGTTTCGGACGGAATAAATTTCGAAAAGGTGAAATTTAAATTTCCAAGCAGTTGGGAAGGATATGCTAAAACTGCCGTTTTTAGTGATGATAATGCGGTTTACAGCGTGGTTTTGCAGCCA
The DNA here is from genome assembly GCA_017623315.1 of Clostridia bacterium. Taxonomy (GTDB): domain Bacteria; phylum Bacillota; class Clostridia; order Oscillospirales; family Acutalibacteraceae; genus UBA737. The sequence continues at coordinate 3,411 of JAGAPJ010000064.1, forward strand.
GAAAACCATTTGTGCATTAATGAAAATGAATGCTATATACCATTTGAAGTGTTAAAGCCGCCAATGTTTTATTTGTCGGTATTTGGTGTTAAAGGTGACAGCCGTGCAACTACCAAAAGTGTAGGCGTTGGCGTTGCTCAAAGCGGATATGCAGAGGGAAAAAAGCCTAGCACACCTACACTAAGTGAATATGAACAGCTTGTAAATTTAGCAACCCAAACAAAGCTGATTGCACAGTCGGTTAGGGATGATGCAAATAACGGTGCGTTTATTGGCGAACGTGGTCCGCAGGGTGAAAAAGGTGCCCCGTTTGTATATTCCGATTTTACTGCCGAGCAATTAGAAGCCTTGCGTGGTCCTAAAGGTGAAACGGGTGCACAAGGACCTAAGGGAGATAAAGGCGACCGCGGTCCGCAGGGAATACAGGGCGTAACGGGTCCGCAGGGCATACAGGGTATACAAGGCGAAAAAGGCGATAAGGGTGATGCTTATGTAATTACTGAAGCCGACAAAACCGAAATTGCAAATATTGTACTTGCCAACTTTACCGACGTTTCGGAGGTGGGACAATGAACAATTACGCAGTAATGCCGAAGGATGATTATGTTTCGGCTTGTAATGCCATACGTGAAAAAACAGGTGACACCGAGGCTATAAAGTCGGGTGAACTTGTAAACAAGGTAAGTGAAGTTCACGATGCCGGTGCTGTTTCTATTTTACAAAGCAGCAAATATATGTACCCAACCGTTAGTGGCGAGGCTATTCAAATTGATGATATGGCTGACGTTTCGTTTAAGGCAAGGGTTATG
>JAGAPJ010000065.1 GCA_017623315.1 Clostridia bacterium
ACACGCCAGGCATTGTGCCAGGTGTCGTTTACACATTCGTCGCAGTCTTCCTTTGAACGCAGAATGTTATAAGCAATCGTGCGGCAATAATTGCCGTATTTTTTGTTCGATTCATCAATTGCCGCTTCGTCACGCTTCCAATATAGTTCTACTATTTTATTATCTTCCACCATGTCACATCCCTTACATTTGTTTCAAGGCCTTTCACCTTAATAGACGAAAAATAAACCCAAAATCTTACAAAAATTTAAAAATAAACATAAAAAGTGGCTGTCCCGCTAAGATTAAAGTGCACAATTGACGGAAAAGATATCACTCAGGCCCCCTTTCGGAGGGAGGCAGAAGTTGTGCAAATTGTCTTTGATGAGACAACCCCATTTATCATCGTTTATTTTAAGTTTTGGGTGGGGTGATGAACTTATAACCTCACCGATAATTCTTTAATTGTATTTTAGCATATATCATAGGATTTTTCTACATTTTTTATAATTGAAAAAATTATATATGTGTGTTAGAATGTCTAAAAAGGAAGTGAAGAAATGTCACGAACAATTGCGGCTATTGCTACACCTTTGGGTGAAGGGTCAATAGGTGTTATAAGAATTTCGGGTGATGAAGCCATTACTATTGCTGACAAGGTGTTTAAAAGCGTGTCAGGCAAACAGCTTTGCGAGCTTAAAGGCTATTCTGCCCTTTACGGTAATATTGTAGAAAACGGCAAAATATTAGACGATGCGGTTGCGCTTGTTTTTAAAAATCCCCAAAGCTATACGGGTGAGGATGTTGTGGAAATTTCGGTGCACGGCGGCAGGCTTATGCTTAAAGCGGTGCTTCGTGTCATTTTGGAAAACGGTGCCTTTATGGCAGAGCCGGGCGAATTCACAAAGCGTGCCTTTTTAAACGGCAAGCTGGATTTGACTAAAGCCGAAAGTATTATGGGACTTATCGGCGCTGAAAGTGAAGCACAGCTTCGGCTTTCACGTGCGGCGCATATTGGTAAGGTAAGCGAAAAAATTGATAAAATTGAGGCGGATTTAGTATCCGCCGATGCTTCAATTGCCGCTTATTCCGATTATCCTGACGAGGATATTGAAGGCCTTGATTATGATAGCTTTTTAAATATGCTTACAAACGCCAAATCGGCTTTGGAGGAAATGCTTTCTACCTACGATTCGGGTCGTGTGCTTCGAGAGGGTATTGACACTGTAATAGTCGGCAAGCCAAATGTTGGCAAAAGCACCTTAATGAATATGTTAAGCGGTGCCGACCGTTCAATCGTTACCGAGGTTGCGGGTACCACCCGTGACGTTATTGAGGACACCGTAACAGTGGGGGACATAAAGCTTCGCCTTGCTGATACGGCGGGTATTCACAAAACCGACGACAAGGTTGAAAGCATTGGTATTGAAAAGGCGAAAAATCGAATTGATTTGGCGGAATTAGTGCTTGCGGTTTTTGACTGTACAACCCCACTTGACAACAACGACCTTGAATTAATTGAAAGTATTAAAAACAAAAACACAATTATAATTATAAATAAAACCGATTTGGAAAATAAAATTGATATGTCGGTTTTCGAGGGCTTAATGGTTGTGGAAATTTCGGCAAAGCAGGGGACAGGGTATAAAGAATTGTCTCATAAAATTGCAGAAATTTCGGGAACGGCAAACCTTAATCCTGATAGCGCGGTGCTTATTGGTGAACGTCAACGCGCCTGTGCCGCAAGGGCATTGGAGGCAGTTGACGAGGCGATTAATTCGCTTGTTTCAGGTCTTACAATGGATGCTGTCGGTATTTGTGTTGACGATGCTATTGCAGCTTTATTCGAACTTACAGGCAAACGCGTAACCAACGCCGTAGCCGATGAAATATTTAAAAAATTCTGTGTTGGCAAATAAAATTAACGGTAGAATCTCAAAACAAAAGATTCTACCGTTTTTTGTTGTTCAAATTATCAATATAGTCACCGAAAAGCCAAAATTCATTTAATAATTCTTTTACATTTTGGGGTTGTATTACGGTATACAATTTGATATAATTATATGGATATTGTATTGTGAGGTGGAAAAGGTGAATCAGCTTTGGGTAAAAATTAAGGAAGCGCTATTATCAGCGTTGCCAATAACCGCTATTGTTTATATATTGTCCTTAACCCCATTATTTAATTTTTCAAGCTATGAGCTTATCACCTTTACCATCGGTGCAGTAATGCTTATACTAGGTATCGGTTTCTTTAATTTGGGTGCTGACATTGCTATGACACCTATGGGTGTGCAGGTTGGTGCAGGTCTTTCCCGTCAAAAAAAGCTGTGGCTGTTGCTTTCGGTTTGCTTTTTAATGGGGGTTTTAATAACGGTGGCCGAGCCTGACTTGCAGGTGCTTGCAAAGCAGGTAAGCGCTGTTATGAATGGCACAATGCTAATTTACACGGTTGGCATTGGCGTTGGTTGTTTTTTAATGGCAGCAATTTTGCGTATAATCTTCAAAAAGCCGTTGTCTTTAATATTAGCGCTTTGCTACATGCTTGTTTTTTCACTTGCTTTGATGCTTTCAGTAAACGGTAATATAAGTCTTTTGCCTTTATCGTTTGATTCGGGTGGTGTTACCACAGGCCCTATAACCGTGCCCTTTATAATGGCGCTTGGCGTTGGTATTGCAAGCGTTTTGGGTGACAGAAAATCAAAGGAAAACAGCTTCGGTCTAGTTGCGCTTTGCTCGGTTGGTCCTATAATTGCTGTTATGCTGCTTGGTATTTTTTCAAACAGCCAAATGGTTTACGACGTGCCCGATTATGCCGTTTCAAATAAAATTTTGTCGGCATTTTTAACTAATTTAATGCACACCGCAAAGGAAGTTGGCATTGCGCTTTTAATGATAGTGGTATTTTTCTTTATTTGTCAAATTACCTTTTTGCACCTTTCAAGGCGTCAATTACATAAAATTATAGTTGGTATAATTTTTACATATTTTGGCTTGGTTGTTTTCCTTACGGGCGTAAACGTTGGCTTTATGCCTATAGGCTATCAAATTGGGTACGAGCTTGCAAAAACCAATAAGGTCTTTTTGTGTCTTTTTAGCTTGGCGGTTGGTGTACTTGTTGTCTTGGCCGAGCCTGCAATTCACGTGCTTAATGCACAGGTTGAAGAAATCACAAGCGGCGCAATTACCAAAAAACAAATGATTTTAGGGCTTTGCGCAGGTGTGGGTAGCGCTATTGCGCTTTCAATCATTCGTATAATATTTGACTTTTCAATTGTTTATTATCTTATTCCAGGATATTTTATTTCACTTTTATTATCACTTGTGGTACCGCCTGTTTACACGGCTATTGCGTTTGACTCGGGCGGTGTGGCAAGTGGACCTATGACATCAGGCTTTATTTTGCCATTTGCTACGGGTGTATGTGTAATGCTTCAAGGCCCTGAAGCTGTTCTAAACGACGCTTTTGGTGTTGTGGCGTTGGTTGCATTATCTCCACTTATTACTATTCAACTTTTAGGCTTCCGTTCAATTGTAAGCGAATTAATTAAAGAACGCCGCGCAATGCGTCGCATTATTACTGCTGACGATAAGCAAATTATTAATTTTATGTGAGGTGACACTATGAGTAACGTTGTCAACGAGCAGTCAATTAAAAAGCTTGAACTGCTTTTTACGGTAATTGACCGTTCTAAAACTGAATTTTACGTTGATGTGCTGTCGCAGCTTAATATTAACAGCCAGTTTGTAGTGTCGGGGCTTGGTACTGCGACAAGTGAATTCCAAGAGCTTTTGGGTCTTAATAAGCAAAAATCGGTTATTATAAGCGTTGTTAAAACCAATGTGGCAAATGAAGCAATTAAGGTTTTACAGCAAAAATTCGAAACGGTTAAAAAGGGCAAGGGTATTGCATTTTGTGTGCCAATGTCAAGCATTATCGGTATAAATGCTTACCAATTTTTGTCTGACAACCGTTTAGGAAAGGAATGATTAGTTTATGCGAAGCAGTAAATATGAAGTAATTCTTGCAATTGTTAACGAAGGTATGGCTGACGATGTTATGGATGTTGCACGTGAATGTGGTGTGCGTGGCGGTACAATTTTAACTGCACGTGGCGTTACTAATGAAGAGGCTGCGGCATTTTTCGGTATAAGCATTCATTCCGAAAAGGAAATTTTAATGATGGTTGTTGAAAAGGCGATTAAAAATAACGTCTTAAATGCAATTTACGACAAGCTTGAAATGTCAAAGAAAACAAAAGGTATTGTTTTCAGTCTTCCTGTATCTGCGGCGGCAGGTCTTGTTGGACAGGATGAGGAATAATTAAATATTAAAGAAACCGCGCCGAAATTCTCGGCGCGGTTTTTGTGTGGTGTAAATTATAGTTTATCGCTGCGCAATTAAATAATAAATAAGAAAGAATAAAGAATAAAATCGGTGTCGGCTTTGCCGACATATTTATATATCGTGCCGTAGGCACACATTTTTTCTTATTTCTTCTTTATTATTTATTATTTTGGGCGTAAGCCCTATAAACCCCAATTTTAAAAAAGTCTTGACAAAATATACTATGCGTTATATAGTATTATGCGTGGGGAGGTATTTTATGGATATTCAAATGAAGCGTGGGCTTTTAGACGTTGCGGTGCTTGCTGCAATTAAGAATGAGGATTCCTACGGTTACCAAATTATTAAAGATTTAAAGCCGTATATGGAAATATCAGAATCTACCCTTTATCCAATTTTAAGGCGACTTGAAGTAGGGGATTTATTAACCGTTCGCGATACTATTCATAACGGCAGGGTAAGGAAATATTACCACATAACCGAAAAAGGTCTTGAAAAAATTAATGCCTTTAAAAATGAATGGCAGGAAATAATGCTTATATATGATTTTGTGATAAGGGAGGAATCGGGCAATGACAAAGACTGAATTTTTAGAAAAGCTTAAAAATCAGCTATCGACTTTTGATGAATCGGAGGCTGAAAATTGGCTTAAATATTACGGCGAAATGCTTGACGACCGCATTGAAGAAGGACAAAGCGAGGAAGAAGCGGTTAATTCGCTTGGAAGCATTGATGCAATAATTGATGAAATTTTACAGCAAACACCAATAACAAGGCTTGCTAAAGCTAAGCTTAACCGTAAAACTCTGCGCGGGTGGGAAATCGCATTGTTTATAATTGGCTTTCCTTTGTGGTTTCCTTTACTGATTTCCGCATTTGCGGTTGTATTATCGGTTTACGTATCAATATGGTCGGTAATCATTTCATTATGGGCGGCTTTTGCATCGGTTGTTGCTTGTGGATTTAGTGGTATTGTTGTAGGTATCGGCTTTATAATAACAGGTAAACTTTCGTCAGGCTTTGCTTTAATCGGTGCGGGACTTACTTTGTCGGGATTTTCAATATTCTTGTTTTTCGGTTGTAAAGCGGCAAGTTACGGTATAATATGGCTTACAAAGAAAATTGTTTTGAGTATAAAAAACAGTTTCATTAAAAAGGAGGCAGCAAAATGAGTAAAAGTGTAAAAATTTGGCTTATTATCGGTACTTCTTTAGTATTAATAGGTGCTATAATTTTTGCAGGTGTTATGATGGCTTTAAATTGGGATTTTACAAAGCTTTCAACAGTTAAATATGAAACAAATGAATATGAAATTACCCAAGGCTATAAAAATATAAAGGTTATAACCGACACGGCGGATATTGTTTTTATACCATCGGAAAACACCAAGGTTGTTTGTTATGAGGAGACAAAGCAAAAGAATTTGATAACCGTTAAAGATAATACGTTGGTAATTGAAGCAGAAAGTAAAAAGTGGTACGAGCATATCGGTATTAACTTTGGCTCAACTAAAATAGAGGTGTATATCCCTGCGGGTGAATACGGTGCGCTTACTGTAAAGGCAAGTACAGGTAATACTGAAATTCCCAAAGAATATAATTTTGAGAGTATTGATATTTCCAAAAGCACAGGCGGTGTTAAGTGCTTGGCTTGTGCAAGTGGTGATATTGAAATAAAAACAAGCACAGGAAATATTAATGTAGAAAACATAACAGCAGGCTCACTTAATCTTATCGCTTCAACAGGTAAGGTTACTGTATCCAACGTTGAATGCGTCGGTGACCTTTCGGTCAAGGTTTCAACAGGAAAAGCAACCCTTGAAAGCGTAAAATGTAATGACGTAATTTCAACGGGTAGTACGGGTGATATTAAACTTGAAAACGTTATTGCCGATGAAAATATTGATATTAAAAGAAGTACGGGTGACATAAAAATTGATGGCTGTGATGCAGGCGAGCTTATAATTAAAACCGATACAGGTGACGTAAAGGGTACGCTTTTAAGCGATAAGGTGTTTATTACAAAAACCGATACGGGAAGCATTAAAGTGCCCGAAACCTTAAGCGGTGGGAAATGTAAAATTACTACCGATACAGGTGATATTAAAATTGAAATTAAAAAATAAAATTAACCCGCGGTGAAAACCGTGGGTTAATTATTTTAAATTACAGTTTATCGCTCGGTTGAATTGGTATCACAGTGTAGGGACAATTCACGAATTGTCCGTAAAACTTGGCAAATATCTAGCGGGCGATTCGTGAATCGCCCCTATGAAATATACAATTTAATTATTCTATAATTCCGAATTACGCATTACGAATTCCGAATTTCACTTCAGCGATAAACCTCAATTTATTTACTTCATATTCTGTATCGTTGCCCCTAAATTTTCAGCAGTTTCGCTTATATATTTATGGCAGGTAAACATTATAATTTGGCTTTTGTAAGAATATTTTTTCAAATATTCCAAAGCGGTTTTTTGGCGTTTGTCGTCAAACTGCACCAAAGAATCATCAAGCATTATTGGTAAGGTGCCGTTTTCGTTGGTTATCAATTCGCTTAACGCTAAACGAAGGCTTAAATATGCTTGGTCAACAGTGCCGCTTGAAAGATAAGCCGAATCAAAGCTGCCAAAAATATCAGCCTTTTGTACCGATATATCAAACGATTTTGAAACGCTAATTCCATTATATTTACCGCCTGTAATACCGCTGAAAATTTCACCGGTCTTATTATCAAGCACACTGCCGTAGCTTCTACGCACCTCGGCAAAGCTTTCAGTTAGAACCTCCATTGCAAGCTCTAAGTCGGCAACGTATTTTGCCTGACTTTCGGTTTTCTGGGTTAATTCGGCAATTTGTTTTTTAAGTGTTTCGGGGTTCTCCATAACCTTAGTAATTGCCTTGATTTCGGTTAAAATTGCAGTGGCATCGGTCTTTTTGGAGGTGATTTCTTCTAAAATGCCGTCATACTTTGCTTTAATGCTTTCAAAATCATTGACTGCGCCAAAGCTATCGGCTTCTTTGATTTTTTGCTTTGCCACTTCGTATGAAATATTGCCAACATCCTTTAAAATATAATTAATTTTTTGCTTAATTTCCTTTTGCGTGGTTGCTTTTTCACGAAGTAAATCAAGGGTAGCATCAATTTCGGTTGAATTAAAGGTGCTGCCTAAAAATGAAGCAAGCTCACCGTCATAAACGGCTTTTTCTTTTATATATTCCTCTATTTTTTGGTTGTTTTCTTTAACGTGGTTTTGCTGATTTTCAATCATAGCCGCATTTGAATTAAGTGCGGTGGTGATTGCATTAAAATTTGACTTTTCAAGTGTAATAACCGTCATAAGCTCGTTAAGATCAAACTTAATATTTAAAAGCTTGCCCTCCAACTCTTTTTTCTTGGCGTTTTTCGAGCTTGTAATAACAAGAAATACCACACATAATATAATGCCGATTAAGGCAACAACGGCGCCCAAATATGTGTTATAAGCGCATAGTGCCGCGCCGCCTAAACCGAATATGATTCCTAAAATAAGCAAGGCAAGATTTGGCAATTGTTTTTCGTTTAATGCCTTTTCGGTTTCACTATAACGTGCCTTTAAATCGGCTTGTTTTTGTTCTAAAACGTTAATTTTCTTTTCAAGCTCGGCCGATTTTTCGGGGGAGGCTTTGTTGGGGTCAAGCGCTAAATCAAGCCCTTGCTTAATAACCTTGTTTTCGTTTTCAAGGTTTTGAATTTTACCCTTAACACCATTTATTTTAGAAAGGCAAAAATCAATTTTTTTAAGGAACATTTCGTCAATAACCGTTCCGTTTTCAAGGGTGAGTGACTTTGTTACGTTATCAAGCTCGGTCTTTAAATTTAAAAGCTCACGAAGTTTTTCGACATTTCTAAAGTCCTGTTCCTTATCAATTGCAACCTTTAATTTGTTTGCTTCTTGTTGAAGCTTTTCGATTTCATTAACAATTTCCTTTGCTTTTTGGTTTCCAAAATTAATTTTTTCCTGTGTTTCGTTTGCTTTTGAAAGAGCATCGTTAAGGGCTTTAAGCGAGGCAAGGTTTTTATCGTATTCGCCGGCACGGCCGCTTTTTGAAGCAAGGGCCAGCTTTGCTTTTTCAAGACGCTTATACACCTCATCAAAGGATGTGTCTTCTTCGCCCGTTAAAGCAAGGTTTGAAAGCTTGGAATTAATCTCACCCTCAGCATTGGCGTTGTTTTCGGGAAATCCGAATTGACCAATAAAAATACTGCGTTCAAAGGCGGCGGAGGATAAACCTAAAAGCTTTGCGCCAATATCGGCTGAAACATTTTCACGACTGCCTAAATCCGTGTTAATAAGGGTTACCTTATCGGTTGAATTAGATTCACCGAAAATGCGCTCTAAACGGTAGTTTTTGCCGTCCTTTTCAAAGTCAATACTACCTGCCATTTGGCTGTTGTCCCATGGGGTGTACTTTTTGCGTGGACTTTTTGCTAAATCGCCTTTAGCACGGTCAGACCCGTAAAACATCATTTTAATAAAGCTCATAACGGTGGTTTTGCCGTTTTCATTTTCACCGTATATAACGTTAAAGCTATCGTTTAAATCAAGCTTTAAATCTTTAACACCGCCGAAGGCAGAAATATAAATGCTTTTAATCTTCATTATACTTTACCTCCGAATTAAAGGCGCGAAGCCCAATATTAAGAGCACGGGTTACTGCTTCTTTATCGTCAGCGGTTTTAAGCTTTTCCAGTATATTTTTAACAAACACACCTTTAAGGGTGGGTTCAGTTGCCAAAAGCTCTAAATCAACCAAAAATTCCGTCTTGTCACGAAGCTTTACAAAATATAAAACCGCCGAAAGACGAGCAGTGATTTCGGCAAGGTTCAACTCTGCTTCAGGGGGAATATTGCCTACAAGCTCAATTTTATAAAGGTTGTCGGCATAGTTATCAATATTTGCTTTAAGGTCGTCTAATATTGTTTTGCAAATATCCTCGGCACCTGTTATATCAATTTTTCTAACAATGTGCTGACGTTTTGAAACGGGGATAAATTCCAAATCGCTACCGCTTTTGGAAATTGTGCCTAAATATACACCCTTTTGGTCTAATTCGTCAAAGCCTTGTCCTTCAGGGCAACCGCAGTAAGCAAAGTGTGTATTTTCGATTCTACCGATAGGTGTACGTGCGTGAACGTGACCCAGTGCAATATAATCCATACCGCTTTTTTTAACAAATTTTGGGGTGATGGAATTATAATCTGAACCCAAATCAGCGCGAAGTTCACCGTGCTGCACCATTATATTGATATAATCGTTATCGGTGGGCAATGTAAATTCTTCCTCACCCTTTAAATAAACGCTTTCAAACGATTTGCCGTAAACTTTAACTTTAATATCTTCAAAGGTTATTACGCTTTCCTTTGTGGGTAAAACGTAAAGGTTTTGGGGCAGAGTGCGGGTTAAAAAGGGAGAATCGGCAGTCAGTGGGTCGTGGTTGCCTGCGGCAAAAACCACCTTAATTTCGGGTACGGTTTTAATTTTATTAAAAACGCCATCAATAAAAGCGGGTTCAATATTATTGCTGTCAAACAAATCGCCTGCAATTGCAATAAGTTGAATTCCCTTTTCTTTTGCCAAATCAACAATTCTTTCAAAGGTTAAAAGGGTTTCAAAACGGCGGCTTTCTGCGGTGGTGCCCAAAAAGGCATCACGCGCGCCTATGTGTATATCCGCTGTGTGTAGAATTTTTACATTATTCATTAAATTTCGTCCTTTTTTGCGTTTGGATTATAATTATATTATCATTTTTTTATTAATATGTAAAGACATAAATTGACTTTAGCGCTTTTATGTGTTAAAATGTTTTTAAAGTTATAAAGCGAGGCGATTTTTATGAAAAAAACTGATTTTGCCGACCAATTATTTGATGCGGTTTTAACCCTTGAAAACAGGGACGAGCTGTATATGTTTTTTGGTGATATTTGCACCCCTAAGGAAATTGAAACCTTTGCACAGCGCTTTGTTGTGGCAAAGCTTTTAAACGAAAAAAGGGTTTACAGCGATATTGTTAAATCAACAGGCGCTTCAACCGCTACTATCAGCCGTGTAAGCCGTTCTATGAATGAAGGGCTTAATCTTGCTTTCGAAAGGTTAAAATAATGTATAATGTTTTTGCCGATTTTTATGATGAACTAACCTACGACGTTGATTATAAAAAGCGTACGGCTTATTTAATGAAGCTTTTTAAAAAGTATGGTAAGCCACCTAAGCTATTACTTGACGTCGCTTGCGGTACGGGTGGCTTTTCAAACGAATTTGCAAAGCTGGGTGTTGAGGTTATCGGCACCGACATAAGCGAAGAAATGCTTAATATTGCGCGTGAAAATTCTATGGCGCATGGGCTTGACGTATTATACCTTTGCCAATCGGCAGAAGAACTTGATTTATACGGCACGGTCGACGGTGCTGTTTGCTGTTTAGATAGTTTAAACCACATTACCGATTATAAAAAGCTTTGTAAAGCACTAAAAAAGGTTTCCTTGTTTTTAGAGCCTGAATGCCTTTTCATTTTTGACGTTAATACCGAATATAAGCACCGCGAAATTTTGGGTGATAATGTTTTTGTAATGGACAGGGAACAGGTTTATTGTGTGTGGGCAAACGTTTATAACGAAAAGAAAAAAACTGTGGATATTATGCTTGACTTCTTTGTAAAAGAGGGTGAGGTATATTCACGCTTTAGTGAAGAATTTACCGAAAGGGCATATACTGCTGACGAGCTTGCCGCCGCTTTAGAGGCAGCAGGGCTTGAGAGTGTGGAAATATTTGACGATATGACCGAAAAGCCCTTAAATGATAAAAGCCAAAGGGCAATTTACGTTACTAAAAAGGTGAAATAATGGGTAAACTTATTAGATGTATAACAAGCGAAGGCGCTATAATGGTGTCGGCTATAGATTCGACCGATATTGTGGCAAAGGCTGAACAACTTCATAAAACCTCGGCTGTGGTTACTGCGGCACTCGGCAGGCTTTTAACCGCAGGCGCCATGATGGGTAATATGCTTAAGGGCGAAAATAATTCTATTACCCTAAAGGTCGACGGTGGCGGTCCTGTTGGTATTATTACTGTTAGTGCCGACTATCACGGCAACGTGCGCGGATATGCTACAAACCCCGTGGTTGAAATTCCGCTAAAGCCTAACGGCAAGCTCGACGTATCAGGCGCAGTTGGTAACGATGGCAATTTGTTTGTTATTAAGGATTTAGGACTTAAAGACCCATATAACGGCTTTGTACCTCTTGTTTCGGGCGAGATTGCCGAGGATATTACCTCATACTACGCAACAAGTGAACAAATCCCCACTGTTTGTGCATTGGGTGTGCTTGTTGATAAGGATTTAACCGTTAAAAAAGCAGGCGGTTATATTTTACAGCTTTTACCTTTTACCGAAGATGAAATTATTGACAAGCTTGAAGAAAACCTTAAGGTAGTGCGCCCCGTTACTACGCTATTGGACGAGGGTATGGATATTGAGGATATCGTGCGTGACGTTTTAAAAGGCTTTGACGTGGAAGTCATATATACTGAAGAGGTTGCATATAAATGTAAATGTTCAAGGGAAAAAGTCGAAGCAACTTTAAGAGGTCTTGGCGAAAAAGAACTTTACGAAATTTTAGAAGCACAACCCCAAATTGATGTGTGCTGCAACTTCTGCAATACAACATATAGTTATACAAAAAACGATGTTGAAAAAATTTTAAAAAAATAAAAAAATTTTAAAAAAATTGCTTGACAAACGGTATATCTTGTGTTAATATATTGCTTGTCGCCGGTGAGTTGCCAATGGCAAGCCAGCGCGGTCATCGTGGGAGCATAGCTCAGCTGGGAGAGCATCTGCCTTACAAGCAGAGGGTCACAGGTTCGAGCCCTGTTGTTCCCACCATGTGGCCTGGTAGTTCAGTTGGTTAGAACGCTAGCCTGTCAC